>NZ_JCACKO010000087.1:0-19989 GCF_059505445.1 Brasilonema angustatum
CCTGCCATCTCTATTGGTTGTCCACGCTCGCGTTTCAAGCTTGCTTGACAAAAATTCATTTTTTTATTCTTCACATAAGCTGCGTAAATCCTATCTTCTGTCAACTGTATATTCGCAGTTCATTATGTAGCATCAATTTTTAATAATGGCTAAAAGGTAGATATAATATAGCTTTTCAGACCAGATTACATGATTTTACAAACATCTTGGCTCAATGCCTAAACCACATTGCGGAAGTAAACCATGTATTCCACATATGCTGTATCGTTCGGTTCAGCATATGGATTGGTCAAAATAATGTCTGGTTTGTAAGACTGGGTAGAGTTTGCAGCTATTTGGGGTGTAAGGTAAGTACCAACTTTAACTTTGGTCGCTGTACCAGCAGCCTTGCAAACTATCTCATCAATGTAAAGTTCGCCAATCAAGGTTTCGTACAAGTTGTTTGGGTCAATATATTGAGCACCGATACTAACCAAGCGCTCGACTGACAACCAACGCGCCACGCTGGTCTTGTAGAAAAACATGACTTTTTTAGTGGTGTTGAACCACAATTGGTCAGCAACTGGGGAACTAGGGGCAGTTGCACTTACCCAAATTCCCCCTACCACTTGAGACGGGTCAATTAAAGGCATTGTTTATTCTAGACTTCCATAAAAAGCTATCACTTCATGAGAGGTTGTCAACGAGTATTTAGCATTGGTCGCACTCCAAGTGATGTCTTTGTTGTTCATACTGAATGCAGCGCTTGCACCTCCAAAAGCGTTCTCAACTTTGCCATTGACAATCAAAAATACAGTTGTTGCTGATTGTGGCAATTTGGAAAGCGATGAGACAACATTACTTGCGGTGACGTTCAACTTCTCGTTGTACCAGCGGGGAATTGTGCTTCCTGATTGTGCAGCAATATTAATATCACCAACGGGGTAAGCTGTAGCTGCGTCTGATGGGTATCGCCCTAGGTCATACTTGTAGCTAATCAGGTAATCGATTGCTGTTGCTGCGCTGAAGCTGTAAGCTGTTTCTGTACCATTGACGTTTGAATAAAACGTTAGGGTGTACACACCGCTAGCTTCTGTAAGCTTACCGTATACCTCGTTGCCGTTCGCGTCGGTTAAAGGTTTTTTGGTCGAGTTAGCAAACAAGGGAACGACGCCAGGGGCAACCACCCCAATCTGGGTGGCGCTAGCAACTTGGAGGGGAACCGCAACACCTCCCTCACCTGCAGTCGATAAAGCAGTGGTAATTCCTGAAGTTACAGTGATGCTACCGCCCGTCGCGCTCGCGTTATTGACCCGAACAAAAGCGTTTAATAATTTCTCGACTTGATAAGCACTTAATAACATAAATCAGTAGTAAATTTCTAATAGCCAATTAACACGAAAACTTGACCCTAACCAATTCAACACAGAACCGTTTATGTTGTAATCGGTTCCATGTCGTTGTTTTAATCCGTTCAAAAACACTTGAGATGTACCAGGGTCATCAGCAATATCATCAAGTGCAAAACTGCTAGTGCTGTTGCTAGAAATCACAAAAAATTTGTACTTTCCAGCAACGGAGGATTGAACTACAGCAACAGGATTAAAAGCTAAAGGCATTATGTGAACTCTCTTACTAAAGCAGTTCCAGTACCAGCGCTCGACCAAATACCACTAATCATCCCTATGAATTCATAGGGGCATTCATAATAGCTTCCAGGTGTAACCTTTACTGTAAAAGAACTTATTGAAACTGTCGCACCAAGTTCAAGATAAAGTGTTGAGGCTGATTCGTTCCAAATCGTTGCACCAATTCTTAGAGGATTAGCAGCAAGAACTTGTACAGCAGTGGTACTCAAAGGAATTGAAACAGGATTGACTTTATTAGACTTAAGAGCGGCTGAAGATGATGAGGTCAAAGGCATAAAATCACGAGCCTGTAGGGTCTAACAAATTGTCATTAAATGATGTGGGATTAACCGCGACATTGAGAGTTAGTTGATATCTTGGGGCGCTTGGAGTTCCGACTAACTGAGAATCAGCAAAAGTGATTGCGGTTAACGGGGGATTATGTGCAGCACGAGCGGTGTTAATGTCTTGTGTAAGGGAGGTAAGACCTTGTAAAAGTTTCACCATTACTTCCACAATGGAAGAATCCAAAGTAAGCGCTTGTTCTGCAATCACAGAAGCATTGATTTTGACTTGGTTGTTTCCAACGAATTCAACCGCACCTGCTGGAAGCTTAGAAGCTAAATCAGTAAATGTAATCATTTGTGGTCAATCTTGTATTCTATGGTTTCGAGTTTGGCTCTAATTGCTTGAATCAATTCCTCGGTTGTGTCTGTCTCTTGCCCTCTGTACTCCCAAATTCCGAGCGTTAAATCTTTCAGCCAACGAACGGGGGTAAATCTGAGTCTGTAGGAGTCGGTCAATTTTGGGAAAGTGACTAGCTGAATCGTGTTTAAAGGAATCAGTTTCTGCTTGCCGTCAACACTAGTTACTGGAGTCCTGGGCAAATTAGTAAAAATGATTGTGTCATCAATTTTTACGTTATCAATTTGCTGAAGCAACCATCCCGCTTTGTACCAACTGGGATTGGCGCTAATTGAGGTCACACCTATCAAAAAGATATGAGCGTCTGTCAAGTACGGCAGTTCAATCGGGTCAATCGCTGGAGTAGAACGCCGAAACTCGCCGCCCGATTGAGCAACAAACCTTTGATAAAAGGTAAGTTCCCAGTTACCTAGTCTGGTGTAATCAGCGAGTTGCACAAGTTCCAGCAGTCCTCAGAAAGTCCTAAAACATCAATGCCAGCTTGATCCAAGTAATCTAAAAACGTGTCAGGGTCTACCTTTCCGTTTAAAAAATCTTCGGTAAAGTGCGATCGCTCCATCATGAGCGAGAATTCATGGTTGAATTCCGCTTCACTCATGCCTGGAGTCCAGATGAGCGGGGTAGATATATCAGTGTGCTTAAGTTCCACTGCTCGTTAAGATAAAGCGTTCGGGTTCAAACCACACTCGACCATAAGCGCCACCGAGTTTAGAGGTGGTCGCGTTAAAAAGCGTTTTGACTTCGCTGTCTAGTGCTGTTGCTGATTGAATACTGATAGGAGCGCAGAAGGTGTACTGTACATTGCTTTCACGGGTTCCACGTCCATAACGAATGTAAGGGCGCTTACTTCCTTCCGCGCGTACCAGCGTGGGAGTTGCATCAGCAACCATCGCGTGAACCTTAGCAGGTTGAGATCCACGAGGCATGGGTTCTTCCGCGCCAGCGCCTACTAAATGCAGTGCAGTCATCCCAAAAAACGTAACCGACGGCTGAGACGCCTGCAAGCGGTAACGCTTAGCAGTATCACCAGCGGTGATTTGCATAGGTTTATAAGCTACATCAATCTTAGGGGATTTACGAGTGGGTGTCCCCTGTTCTTTCTCTGGACGCTTGTATGCTTCCTTGTTTTTCGCGTATTGTAAAGCGCGTTCTAGTTGCGCTACTGTTCGTCGTTGAGCCATCAATAATACTCCGTTATCACCTGGTTTTTTTATAACACAAGGATTTTGGCTAACTGCGATACCTCGGATATCTTAAGGTAGTCCCTTTGATGTGTTTTATAAAGTTTTTTAAATCAAATGAATAGTATTTTTAAGCCTGCTTGAAGCTGTTACGACTAAGTTAACAGGATTAGGCATTCCCCAGATAAACAATTGAGCGTATCTGAAAGTAACATGAGTTGCTTTCCTCCTTACATATTGCTTTCTCTGCTTTCCATAGACTCTATGAGTTCCGGGTGTGGTTGTGTACGTTCGGTCGTTGTCAATATATTGGATATAGTTTCTGTCGAATGGATGATCCTGTATTTCGAGTACATGCTTAATGATTCTTTCTCCTTCCGACTTGTTGGTAACCAACAGCCTTAGATCATAACCTCTTTCTCTATCAGAGTACGTACATTTAAAGTATCCTTTATTCCAAGTAAAAATTGGATTAGCAAACAAGTTTTTAATTTTGAGCGCTAAGCGTTCCGCGTCAGCGCGTGAGATTGTCTCACTTGTCTGCTTCATCAAGCGGAATGTTATCTCACCTTCAGTTTGACTCTGTTCAAAGTCATGTATTTCGGGGTTGTACTTTTCTAAGAAGTACAACTTGATTTGGGGCTTAAATTTCCTATCGCTCTGGAATTCCTGAACGGGAATACCATACACGGGGCGCTGTACAGCTTGTAGATGAGCACAGGTAACCTCAAATAGCCACATCCTCATCTGAGTCATTCCCACAGTGTCTTCATCTTTAATCAGACACGTATGCTTGAGTCTAGCTTTGGGAGTAGAGATATCATTGTTCTCTTGGTTTTTAAAGTACTGCATTACTACTTTATTGTGCTCAAGCCGTACTAAATCTTGCAGGTTCTCCCATTCGTTGAAATCTTCAGGTAACATCAGTCCTCATCTGCTTCTAGGTCTAAATCAGTAAGAGTCATCACAGGAGTGCTTACTGCTTTACTTGTCGCTTCTTTTGCTTTTAAGGTAGCAGGTTCAGGGGGAGTTGCTGATTGAGTCGCACCAGGTGATTGAGAAAGCGCTTTGGTTAAATCGTCCTTTTGGGTTCCAAGTTGCTTAACAGTATCTTGAATGGATAACGTCTCAGAAGCAACACTATCTATCTGACTAACAAAGTTTTCTGTCTTCTCTAAAGCTGTGAAGAATCTGTTGTGGAAATTTGGCATTGGGTTCATCCATCCGAAAGCTTTCTCTCCTACTTCACCCCACTTGCGTAAAGCGTTCCCAATCCAAGCAACCCATGAGCCAACAACTTCAAGAGCGCTTAAAATACTCCATCCAATTGATTGAATGGAATTTACAATATTGGCTGCTGCTTGGTAGATTCTGTTGTAGCGCTTCCACTCAGCTTTGATTCCTCCCCAAGTGCTTTCTCCTAATGCTGTTTTAGCAGCGTTGTCCAAAGTCTTTCCAATAATCTCATCTATCTGTAGTGGGTTTCCTTGCGGGTCTTTTATACCAATTGCTGCTAGTACATTGCTTACCGCACTAGTCAACGTTTGCCCCAAGTTGTTGCTGAGCATGTAAGCGTTATGAAGCGTTTGCCACCAAATCAAGACGTTGAGCACCCGATCCATGTGCGTCCATTTAGCAAATTCATCAAACTTGGTAGAGAAATTCGTGAGCAATCCGCCCAGACCGCCGGGAACTTGAGCACCTAACTTGGTGTTGATTGTGTTGAGCAGTCCCATTTGTGCAGCGTTGGAACCTGCGCTAAATGCATTTAGCAATCTGTCGGTGTTAGCGTTGCTGTTTGCATTGACTCCATTTGATGCATCACCTAGAGCTTTATTGATGCATCCGCCTGGTTGAGTCGTTCTGCAAACTCCTGTTTGTGCAGCTTGTGCAGTTTGCTCAAAAGTCAACGGGTCGGGTTTTGCAATAATCAGCGGGGGAATTGCACTAATCTTGCTGTAAATCTCACCAAGTAAGCTTTTCGACTCGTTGTCCACTGGCGCGTCCTTTCCGTCTTTGCCGTCTTTACCGTTCTTGCCGTCTATACCGTCTTTACCGGGCTTGCCATCGATGCCATTTCTGCCAGGTAAACCCGTAATACCTGGTAAACCTTGGAGTCCTTGAGTTCCTGGTATTCCTTGAATACCTGGGGTTCCATTGATTCCGTCTCTCCCGTTAATTCCATTTGTACCAGGGCGACCATCCGCGCCATTCTTGCCAGGAATTCCATCTCTGCCTGGGATAAACGCACGGGTGAGGGCTTGAGTTGCTTTGTCATCTGTCGTCTGTATTCGGGAGCCGAAACCCAATAGTATGTTTTGAACTTTTGATACTTCCGTCCGGTTTTGCCTAGTTTCATAAAGCGCTTCATTCCCTACGCTGTAAGCTTTATCGATATCTATCAATAGTTTTGCTCTACCCGCTCGCGTCTCATAAAGTGCGTCGTTAGCGACTTTGTAAGTTGAGTTGATTTTGTCCTCTAATCGAGATCTACCCGCTCGCGTCTCATAAAGCGCTTCATTCGCGAGTTTGCGCACATCATAGATTTGTCCTTCTAATTTCTTGCGTCCTTCCCTGGTTTCGTAGAGCGATTCATTAGCGAGTTTGTACGTCTCACCCAGTTTCACCTCTAGCTTTTTCCTACCTTCTCGCGTCTCAAAAAGCGCTTCATTACCAAGCTTTACCCCTCTATCAGCAGTGTTTTTGGCGCTTACTGCTTTAGCTTCTGCGCTTTTGGCATCTCTTAGCGCTCGTTCTGCTGTCTTATCCGCTTCCGTCGCCGTCGCTTGTGCTTTGTTAGCAGCGTTCTTGATTGGTAGAAGTAAACCAAGAGTTTTGCTCAAGTCCTTCTCTACAAAGTCCAAGCGCTTGTCAACGCTGTCAATTCTATTACCCAAAACCAAAAGCGTTGCAACGCTTGCAGCAAGTGCAGCTAAAGTTGCTGCAATTGCTGCAAGCCGTCCAAGCGCCTGCAGTGCGCTACCTCTTGCAGCATTCGCTGCTGTGGTGGCGTTAGCTGCTGCATTGCTTGCTTGATAGGAGCGCTCAAGTGATGCACGAGCATTATTTAAGGCAGTCTGGGACGCATTCTCAACCGCGCCCAATCGAAACTTGAACGGGTTAATGTTAGTAATCACTATCGGGTTAATGAACCCTGGAAGTTGTGGAATTAACGACGCTTCTACACGTTTTGCCACCTGACCTTCATCAATATTGAGGTTTTGAATTTGAGCACGTAGCGCGGCTAATTCCGCGCGTAGCTCACTACAACAATCAGCCATTTATTTCTAATTTGGGAGTGAGAAACGGATTGCTCTTACTTGTGAGGCAAGAGAACTGCAAGATATACAAGTAAATCCAGGGTAATTGTTAGGGTCTTCACAACGAACAGAATCATTACCACAGTCACCACAATCAACATAATAAATCGGTTGTTCGTCTCCATAATCTTTGAACACGTTGCCCTTGGAATCAGTAACAGTTAATTCCCACTTCAGGTTTATTGGTAATCCATCAGCACGCGCAAAAGATATATTGATTGGCTTTTCGGGAAAAGGACAATCGCTCAAGGGTCTACACGCTCTTATACCCGTACCTAGCAAATTAAAATAACCTCTTTGACGCTCACCTTTACTATTATTGAAGTAGATAGCAAAACCGTAATCTTGAAACCTACAATATTGACTAAAACCTGTTTCCTCATACCACTCAAGAATGGGATAATCAAACGGGGGATAAATAAAACGCTCTTTATTTCCTATGATTGTGCTATTAATATCATCCGGTGTATCTCTGTATTCTGCAATAAAATCTATTTGCCCTGTACCGAAGTTTCTTTCCTCAACGTCATAATTGCACCTATACGCCGTCATCTCATAAGGCATACCTTGACATGTTTGTACAGCAACTGTTACAGGTGTCTGCGTTGTTGTATATATTTTAGTTTCACCGTTACCAAACTTATAAGTTACTGTTGCTTTGTCAGGATAGATGCAATTGGTCATAAGTACTTAACAATGTTGCTATCATTCGCGTTTCTTATCTCTACTCGCTCGTATTTGTATTGTGCTGGTATCAAGATATTTACCTCTAATATTATAACTTTCATTCTACCTTGCTGAGTGGGTTTATATACAGTCTTCCACACGGAAATATTAATCATTGAGGTAGAAGAATTACCGCTTACCTGCATCGCTTTATAAAGCAGTGCTGTTAATATTGCTTCGGCAGAATTATTAGCGCTTGGTTGTAAGTCTGGCAAGTCAGCTTTATTGATAGTGAATTTGGTAGAATCTTGAGTAAAGTTTTGACCGAACAAGTAAACAGTTCTAGGTTTCCAATTAAGAAAACCACTCGGTGCTTTTATCGCTGGACTAGCTGGAAGTAACCGAATGGTTGTTTTTAAGGACTTAGAAAGAGTATAGGGTAGTTCAGCTTGGAGAATAGCCATAATATTTTTAGTTGATTCTAATTCCTAATCCTCCATTAGAATTGGTGAGAATTAAGTACTGTTCGCTAGTTCCATTAACTTGAAGTATGTCAAATACGCTCGCGCCATAGGCAGCACACACCACAATATCATCAGATGTCTTACCACTAACTCCTGTGTTTGATTGAGTCAAAAATGCAAGCCCCTGGACGATATCGCGCCGATTAGTTTGGCTATTGGCTCCTGCTATTCTTTGATTACCAACTAGCAATAAGTCGTGCAAAGAGCTATTGTAAGGAGTCAGTGAGGACGTTCTCAGGTACTGCATTGAGTAATCGCCAAAGATGAACCCATAGGGGTAAATTGCCATGTCCCACCATGTAGGCTTATTGGCTGGTGACATGTACCCTAATGGTACAAACACACTGCCAGCTTTTAGAATGACCAATTTAAACTCCGTTCCACCGTTCAATGAGATAACAGTTATGGGGTCTGTATCGTAGAAGCTAGCAAAAGTATTCTCAGTACTCCCGTTTGTACCAACATGGGTTGTAGCATTCCAATTTGAGAATATCTGATGACCAATACCGCGAGAAGTTGTCAGACGGATTTTAGTGTAGAAACTACCGTAGGTCTTGGTTCCATCCAAAGTAATCTTGTAAACAACACTTTTGTTGTTACCGTTCTCTGTGAATTCGTCAAAAGGAGATGAAAAACCAGCTAGAGCGTAACCCGCTTTGATTCCATCATAAAGACTTTGCTGTGTGATACTCGGTTGAATTAATGCTTCAGTTTTTGTCGCGCTCATGCTTAGTAGTCGTCTGGATCGATTGTTGCAGAGGTATCGACTTTCTGAAGATTCACAGAATAAGTTCGCTGCCTATAAGTCGCACTATTGCGAGTCACCAATGAATCGAAGCTTTGAGCAATGGTAATTTGGGTTTCTGGGTTGGTTGTTTGATTGGTTTCGTTGAGCGTGTTTGCAGCATACAAAAGCAGTGCTACAAGCAAACTTTCACCCGTGTTACCAGCACTAGCTAGTAAACCCGTGCTAACTAAATCAGCCTTGGTGATTGTGATAGTCGTTGCGGTTTGTGTTGCACTCGCTCCGAATACTTGTTGTAAAGTTGGTTTCGTCATTAATTATTAATTGGTTCAGCTTTATTATTTATAACTGAATATGTCCGATAGCGGCTGTAATTTCTTCTGGTGATACTTCTAAATATCGCTGAAGTGTTCCCAAGTCGCTGTGTCCTGATATCTGTTGAATCGTCCTGAGTGGAATATTTGATTTACTCATTTGAGTCAATGCAGTGCGACGGAAACTATGGGTACTCGCACCTTGTATTTTGGCGTCTGCACAAGCATCTCTAAATATTTTGTCAGCAGTGACGCGGTTGAGGTGTTTCTTTTTCGCGCCATTATTACCGGGGGGAAATAACGCTCCATCCTTGAGCACTTGATACTCATCAAAAAACGGCAGTAATTGAGGATGGATCGCCATTTCCCTTGTTTTCAGTTTACCTTTAGTGCTTGATTTACGAAACACTATCGTATTGCCTTTAATATCTGAGGTTTGAAGTTGGAGTGCTTCAGAAACTCTACACCCTGTGAATAAGCAAATTGCAAACAAGCACCTATCGCGGGGTGTCTTCAATGCTTGAAAAAACTGAATCATTTCGCCATGAGTTAAAACTTTAGCTTGTCCGTTTCCTTTGACTTTCATTGTGGTTTTGGTAAATAGTCTTAATCCTCATTTTGTTAAATTAAGCGTCAATTGGTAGCAGAATCGTTATTCCCAAACACACACCACACCTCATATACAAATTACTTATCAAAGAGATAACCCGCTTAAGACGGATTTAAGCGGGTTCAGGCTTTAGGATATAACCTATTATTATGTTTAGCGTTCTCAGGTGTAAAACGTAGTTGACTTCGAGAGTAAGTAATGCAGGGTTGTTTGAATGGATCTCAGAGGGTACATTCTGGTCGGTTCATCCATAGTACCCCAATCTGTACCAGTGAAAACATGAATGGAACCGGATGAAAAATTGTAGCGATTGGTAGAACTTAATCTAAGTTTTTGGAAAAAAGAAACGCGAGAATTCGCTCTTGCTTTTGCTCTTGTCGATCTACAAATATTGGTATAAAAGAGTATGTTTTTCAAAAAAGCGGGATATGATGAAAGCGTTATGTGTTTAAGGAATGTCACCAATAATTTAAAATTCCGTGTGGTACTCCTTTTTTTTATTTGATGGACGATTTTAATGGATTTAGAGCTAAAAAAAGATACAGTCAGGGAAGCTGTATCTTTTTTCATAACGAAAGCTATTTAACTAGTGTTTAGAATATAGCGATTTGAGACGCAATAGGGAAAAGTTCAATCGGGATATAACGGATTGCTGGATAAAAATGATTGTATTATTTCATAAATGGGTCACAACTAATTATTTGCTTTTGGATTCCAATTGCTCAACGCTGAACGCTCCATGATAGGGAAATAATTCTCTCTTGCCACCTCTTATCCAAATACCGTCCTTATTAATCATGTCTACGTATCCGACTTTGCCAGCGAACAAACCGGACTTGACAACAACCAACGTGTTTAATGGTAGAGTTTTCATAAATTAGTAGACAGCTAGAGAAGTAAAAAGGAGGTTTGATTTTGATGACAGCAACGCTTAATAGGTAACGAGAGTTTTAAACATCTCTCTATTATGAATTTTGTAGTCATTAACATTACCTTGCTACAAATTTCTTAGATATGGTTTACAGGTTGCCTTAGCTCCTTTTGCTTCAGAAATATTGAGTTCTTTGAAAACAGGATGATCCTGTAATCGCTCACAGCCAGCTTTCAACCAAGACTCAAATCTAATATCCCACAACTGCACAGTGCCATCTAAACCACCACTGACAATTGTCTGTTTATCTGTGCTAATTGCTACAGAATAAACGGGACTCTGATGACCGATTAAGGTAGCGACTTGCTTGCCCTTGCTATCCCACAACCGCACAGTGCCATCTGCTCCACCACTGACAATTGTCTGTTCGTCAGTACTAATTGCTACATATGTAACATCACCCTGATGACCCCTGAAAGTGCCGACTTGCTTGCCCTTGCTATCCCACAATCGCACAGTGCCATCTTCACCACCACTGACAATTGTCTGTTTTTTTGTGCTGATTGCTACAGAAGAGACGTAACCCTGATGACCCCTGAAAGTGCCGACTTGCTTGCCCTTGCTATCCCACAACCGCACAGTGCCATCATATCCACCACTGACAATTCTCTGTTTATCTGTGCTGATTGCTACAGAAAAGACGACATTCTGATGATGGATTAAGGTAGCGACTTGCTTGCCCTTGCTATCCCACAACCGCACAGTGTCATCTCTTCCACCACTGACAATTGTCTGTTTATCTGTGCTGATTACTACAGACTTAACCTCACCCTGATGACCTTTCAATTCAGCGACTTGCTGCTTGCCCTTGCTATCCCACAACCGCATAGTGCCATCTTCTCCACCACTAACAATTGTCTGTTTATCTGTGCTTATTGCTATAGACATGACGCGACCCTGATGACCGATTAAGGTACCGACTTGCTTGCCCTTGCTATCCCACAACTTTACAGTGCCATTTGAACCACCACTGACAAGTGTTTCGCCATCTGTGCTTATTGCTACATACATGAGGTAACCCTGATGACCTTTCAATTCAGCGAGTTGCTTGCTCTTGCTATCCCACAACCGCACAGTGCCATCTCTTCCACCACTGACAATTGTTTCGCCATCTATGCTGATTGCTACAGAAGTAACGTCACCCTGATGACCCCTGAAAGTGCCGACTTGCTTGCCCTTCCTATCCCACAACCGCACAGTGCCATCTCTTCCACCACTGACAATTGTTTTGCCATCTATGCTGATTGCTACAGAAGTAACGTCACCCTGATGACCCCTGAAAGTGCCGACTTGCTTGCCCTTCCTATCCCACAACCGCACAGTGCCATCTCTTCCACCACTGACAATTGTTTTACTATCTGTGCTGATTGCTACAGACCTAACCTCACCCTGATGACCCCTGAAAGTGCCGACTTGCTTACCCTTGCTATCCCACAACCGCACAGTGCCATCTCTTCCACCACTGACAATTGTTTTGCCATCTATGCTGATTGCTACAGAAGTAACGTCACCCTGATGACCCCTGAAAGTGCCGACTTGCTTGCCCTTCCTATCCCACAACCGCACAGTGCCATCTCTTCCACCACTGACAATTGTTTTACTATCTGTGCTGATTGCTACAGACCTAACCTCACCCTGATGACCCCTGAAAGTGCCGACTTGCTTACCCTTGCTATCCCACAACCGCACAGTGCCATCTCTTCCACCACTGACAATTGTTTCGCCATCTATGCTGATTGCTACAGAAGTAACGTCACCCTGATGACCCCTGAAAGTGCCGACTTGCTTGCCCTTCCTATCCCACAACCG
The DNA here is from genome assembly GCF_059505445.1 of Brasilonema angustatum. Taxonomy (NCBI): domain Bacteria; kingdom Bacillati; phylum Cyanobacteriota; class Cyanophyceae; order Nostocales; family Scytonemataceae; genus Brasilonema; species Brasilonema angustatum. Next base: position 12,413 of record NZ_JCACKO010000087.1, read on the forward strand.
CACAGTGCCATCATCACCACCACTGACAATTCTCTGTTTCTTTGTACTGATTGCTACAGACCAGATCAAACCCTGATGACTTCTAAAAATATTTTTTTCTCTACTATTTTGGACTGCACTGAATAAGCTGTCTTGCACCGATGGGGGTAATGATTGATTGGGGAAACTAAACAAAGGTGAGCGGCTTTGTCCTACAACACTAATTGCAGTAACCAAGCTTTCTAAAGGAGCAATCGGTAACAAACTTTTTGCTGATATGGCAGTTTGTTGTATCCGCCCGATTTCTGCGTTTTGCCATTCGTGTAAAGCTACTCCTGCTATTGTTGTTGTTAATACTAATGCTGTACTTAAAATTCCGATTAAGAATTGTCGTTGCCGTTTTCGCTCTTGTTCAGCTTTTCGTGCGGCGTTTTCACAAGTACGAAAAAATTTCACCTGTAACGGCGTCATGTTGTCGCTGGCTCGCTCATAATATTTCTTTAAAAAATTCAAATCTGGAGGACGCCAAAGACTTCCCTCTGGGCGATTATTCTCATTCCAAACCCTTGCTGTCTCATCTAAGCGACGCTGAAAACGAATATCGCTGCGGCTACTATCTAGCCATTTTTTCATCTGTCCCCAGTTAGTAAATAAGGCTTCGTGGGTAACTTCTGCTGTTTGTATTCCATCAATGCTAAAAAGAGTAACTAACCGCACACCGGGGCTAGCGAATCTATTAATCACTTTTCTAACAGACTCAGGCTCATCTTTATAAGAAATCAAGCTATCAATATTAGCACGACGACGGGTATCGCTTGTTCCTTCCCCAAGCTGCACTAATCCTATAAATACTCGCTGGGCAATCTTCTTTTCTTGTTCGTTAAGGCTTTGATAAATGCGTTGAGCTTCATCTGCTAATGCTCCACCAACTCCACCAATTTGTTTGAGCGTCTTGACAGGTTCAACACCAATTTTTAGCCCGTCCCAAATGCGGGTTAATGCAAACTGAAGTAGGGGTAATGCTCCTTCTCGCCCTTCTGTGTCCTTTAGTAACAAACTAACCACAGCTTCATCTAGTGGATGACCTGCATTTGATGCTGGTTTGGTAATTGCTTGCTGCAATTCCTCTGTACTCATGGCAGGTACAATCACACCAAGTTTTGCAATGACCTGATTAAGCGTTGGGTGTCGTTGTGTTTCTCCAAGAAAGTCACTACGCAAAGTTATAATAACTGATACACAACCAGAGCGATCTGACGCTGCATGAATTAAATTTTCAATAAATATTTGGCGCTCATTCGGGTCATCGCAAAGCGAGTAAACTTCTTCAAACTGGTCTATTAATACCATTAACGGCGATATGGCAATCTCTGGTAAGACGTTGGCAATGCGTCTTAAACCATCATAAATAATAGTATTAGTAGTGTTACTGCTAGTTTGTTTTAATTCTTCTGCAAACTCGCGGGTCTTAGTCACAGGAGTTTGGTCATTAGTCGCAACCCTTGCCAACACTGTTGCTAAAGCTTCAATTGGATGGGTACCAGGGACAAGCACCACCACTCGCGCTTGGCTTTTACCTGGTAGAGGACGCCGTGCTAATTCTGGAATTAAACCTGCACGCGCTAGGGAAGATTTACCAGAACCGGATGGTCCCAAAATTGGCAATAAACGTAATGGTGTTTCTGATTGAGTTGTGTTTTCGTGAAGAGTCCGAAACAGATTCCACAGTTTTTCAATTTGTTTTTCTCGCCCAAAATAGCGCTCACTATCAACTTCATAAAATGCAAGTAGCCCTTTGTAAGGATTGCGACCTATTTCTGCTGTGGTAGAAACTTTCTCTTCTTTTAATTGATGCTCAAGTTGGTACTGGTAGATAACAACTCTGTTGCCATCTCCAGAAATAATCGCACTGCTGATAGCATCCTTTTCAATTCTAATGCTGCGATTTTCATCCCTTAACCCGCTATCGCTCATGAATTCTACCTCGCAGGTTTTCTACTCGTGTCGTCCACTTAGTAACGATTTCATACTCATAGTGATTTTTGGCACGTTGTAGCACCGTAGTTATTTCCCGTACTTCCTCATCCAATCGTAACCAAGAGGTATTTGCCGGGTTGGCAGCCAGAATCAGAATTGTCTTGACAGCCGTGTTACTCATGAACGAGCTTAGAGCAGACACTAGAGTTTACACTTTGACAGGAGTTAGAAAATATCATTACAGATAAAATATTAGCTTTGACTAAGCTTATACTTCTTTTTATATGTGAACTTTGAGTTGACTTATGCAGTTGCTTCATTTTAGGGGGTGAGTCAAATTCGCGCTAGCGCGATCGCTCGTTTCACTCACTATTTCACTCGCCTAGAACAAGTCAACAATCCAAAAGGGCATAGCAATAAATTTGGAAAGAGTGTGCAGCAACACCCTTGTTGTAACCTTATTCAACACTTAACCTTAAGGATATATGCTCAATGGGGAGGAACTATTGTTATAGATAAGTCTACTCATGAATAGAACAAAGCTTTCGATTCTTGTAATAGTTTCTTTTCTAGGGGCAGTCTTAATCGCGCTGATACCCAGTATTGCACCTGCTCAGACCAATGTGCACCTGACAATGGGCAATCCAAGCGGTGCAGGGTCTTCAAGTCTCAACAACTATTTGTTGAGCAAAACGCAATACGCAACATCACACAACTGTTCAAAAGGTATACCCAACTGGGTAAGCTGGCAATTGAATAGCTCATGGCTTGGCAGCGCACCTAGACAAAACAATTTTCGTGCCGACACAACACTGCCTTCGGGATGCTATCAGGTTAGCACATCCGACTACAGCGGTAGTGGTTTTGACCGAGGGCATATGTGTCCCTCTGGTGACCGGACAGATACAGTTACTAATAACTCTGCAACTTTCCTAATGACGAATATGATTCCCCAAGCCCCCGACAATAATCAGGGTATATGGGCAAACTTAGAAGATTACAGTAGAGATTTAGTAACCCAAGGCAAAGAACTATACATAATTTCAGGTGGGTATGGTTCTGGTGGTACTGGCTCAAACGGGTCAGCTTCAACAATAGCTAGCGGGAAGGTGACAGTACCAAATCGAACCTGGAAAGTGATTGTAGTTCTTGATAGCCCTGGAAACGCAAGCAGTGTGACGACTTCCACGCGCGTAATCGCAGTTAATATTCCAAACACCCAAGGTGTCAGAGACAGCGATTGGCGCTCCTATAGAGTCAGTGTTGATTCTATCGAAAACGCCACGGGTTATGATTTTCTATCCAATGTTTCTGCTTCTACTCAGTCTGTGATTGAAGCAAGAGTTGATAACCAATAAATAGGACTTTAAATAATTCACCCGTTGAAGCGGTGAACGGGTGAATTTTACTATAGCTTATATTTTTATTTACTAAACACAAGAGACTACAACTAGGTTTCTACAACTTTGGTTTTTACTCCAGCTAAACCAGCCGAAGTTTTTCCAACGATATAGATATCAATCTTTATTCTTCCGATACGAAAAACTTGAATATCAGTCAAATTGCTCTCAAGTGTTTCTAAAAGTTTCTTAAATTTACTAACATCTGCTTTTTGCTGAACGTCATGCCACTCTTGCTCATAAGCAAGGTTTGTAAATAAGTCAGTAAGAGCTATCGTTTCAACTGGTAAATCAGTGGGATGTCCTGTTAGCTCCAAAATCTTTTTAGGAGTTAATTCAGTACCCGACCATACAAAAGACTCAAATGGATACTCTGATTCGCTTGGCATCATTAATTCACTAGATGCGTCTTTGAGTTTTGCAGTAATTTCGGAGGAAGAATCGCTCATTGTATTTATGACTGCTGACAAAAACCAACTACAGTATACGTTAACAAGCAACAAGTAATGACTGGTTTAACCAGTTGTTTTGGAGTTTTTAAATGTTTTTTAAACAAAATTTAACCATTAATTCTGTATTTTAGATGACAAGTTATTTGTTTAAGAACTTCTTAATTTTACTCTTTAGATAATCGAGTGAATAAGTTTCGTTAATTTCTTCTATTTTCATCCATTTGAAGTCTATCACTTCATTTAAAGCCAAATATAGTTTTTCTTTATTTACCACTGAAAATACATATTTAAAATCAAAATGATAGTGCATACCTTGATTCTTTTTTGGATTAGCAGGAATGGCGTGTGAATCGATGTCTAAGGGTGACATATCGTTGTCAATGTGCCACTGGTGTAATCGCAACTTTTCACCTGCTATTCCTGTTTCTTCTTCAGCTTCTCTTTTGGCTGTAACCCAAAGGTATTCATCTTCAATATCGAAATGCCCTCCAGGACACAGCCATTTATTCAAAGTTTTGTGATGTATCATTAAAACTTTATCAGCGTCCACAATGATAGAACTGGCGGTTATATGACCTTCCATATTTGACCGCAGATGAATATAACTGTCGCCGTCAAGTACAGTCTGCACCCTGTCTAAGCGTTGTTTTTCATCTGGATAAAGTTCTAAATATCTGCTCACAATTGTATAAATACTCTGTTTAATAATTGTCTCAGCCATAATTAAAGTCGATTGTCAAACTACTTATATGTGTGTATTCCGCCGATTTTAGTATATTTGCTAATCCAATCAACTTATTACTATAATTGCCGCTTTTATTCGGGGTAGTAAATAAAGTGCATTTTCACTTGCTATAGTGCGTATTCGGCATACGAAATATCTCGCAAGTGTTCAACAACTGGCAGGATAGTGATTTACACGAATTACTTATTATTTAATCACTGTCCGTAAATTAGCTTGTTTTTATCATTATTCCACACAGTTAATTTACTTAATAAGTAAAAAATCTCACTAGTTGACGCATCTGCACGGTAGCTTAGGCACTTACCAGTAAATAAATCTCCAGCCTTATTAAAACGAATAACCGACTACGCCCACGATCAACCACAAAGGCTGGAGATTTATTTTTATGGATCTCCCTGATAGTAGCTTCCTTATGAAAAGAAAGTAATGGACTTGTGCCGTGCATACGAAAGATTTTATAGGGTAGAGTGTACTGTTACAATGCGGTTCTACAATAGTCAAACGACCGCAAAATTTTCGATTTCTATCTCTATTGTGCATAAGTTGATTTCAATTTTATCTATAAAAGTTAAACCTAAGTGTTTCTCATCTAGTACGTTTGGATTGTGAGCGTATAAAATATTACCCTGATTCTATGAACTCTGCCCAACCCGATGATGAAAATAACCGTGATGTCAAAACAATTTTGATTTTGGCAGCCAATCCGGCAGGGACTTCCAGGTTGCAATTGGATAAAGAAATACGGGAAATTGATGAAGGGTTGAAACGAGGGAATAAGCGTGAGCAGTTTAAGTTAGAGAAAATCGGGGCAGTACGTCAGCGTGATTTTTACCGGGCGATTTTAGATTACGAACCCCAGATTGTTCATTTCAGTGGGCATGGTGGTGGAGTTGATGGCATTGTCCTGGAAAATGAAGCAGATGAACCAGCGTTTCTCAACGCAGATGAACTGGCAAGTATGTTTAAGTTATTTGCTAGAGAAATGGTAATTGAATGCGTACTTCTCAATGCTTGTTATAGTGAAGTGCAAGCAAAAGCTATCAGCCAACATGTCAACTATGTGATTGGCATGAACCGAACGATTGGGGATAAAGCAGCGATAGCATTTTCTGTAGCATTTTACGATGCTTTAGCTGCTGGAAAACAAATGGAGTTTGCTTATGAATTAGGTCGCTTGCGTTTGATAAGTTATTCAGAGCAGCAAACTCCGGTTTTATTGAAAAAAGAGCAAATTGGTACTGTACAGCCATTATTTGACGTTATTCCTCCAAATCCATATGTTGGATTAGCTGCATTTACGGAAAATGATGCAGCATTCTTTTTTGGACGCGAAACATTTGTCAATGGTTTGGTTGAAGCCGTTAACCAACAGCCTTTGGTAGGAGTCATTGGTCCTAGTGGTAGTGGAAAATCTTCTGTGGTGTATGCGGGATTGTTTCCTCAACTGCGGACTTCTGGAAACTGGTTGATAGAATCATTTCGTCCTGGGGATAAACCATTTTACCAATTAGCTTCTGTCTTAGTGCGTTTATTGGAACCAGAAACTGGAGAAACTGCACAACTACGAGAAGCTGTGGGATTAGCAGCAGATATGGAAGTTGGGAAAGTCCCTTTATCTACAGTGATATCTCGGCTTAATGAACGTGATAGTAGTAAACGCTTGTTGCTGTTTGCAGATCAGTTTGAGGAACTTTACACTCTCTCCCAGAATAAGGAGGTGATTGAACGTTTCGTTGATGCACTGTTGGCAGCAATTAATCTGGACAACTTCAAACTAGTTTTTACTTTAAGGGCTGATTTTTACAGCTTTGTCCTTGGCTATCGTCCATTTCGTGATGCATTGGAACAGTTTACACCGAAACTCCTTAGTTCAATGAATCGTGAGGAACTGCAAAGAGCAATTGAGCAGCCAGCCGAGAAAATGGTAGTCCAATTAGAAGGACAATTAACACAAAGGATTTTAGATGATGTCGGAAATGAGCCGGGAAATCTGCCACTGTTGGAATTTGCCCTCACCCGACTTTGGGAGAAGCAGCAAAAGCGCAAATTAACTCATCAAGCTTATGATGAGATTGGGGGTGTGAAAAAAGCTTTGGCTAATCATGCCGAGGAAGTTTATAAACGACTCGACGAAACACAGCAGAAGATTGTACCACGAATTTTTGTGCAATTAGTGCGCCCAGGAGAAGGAACAGAAGACACTCGTCGCATCGCCACCCGTGCAGAAGTTGGAGATGAAAACTGGGGATTAGTCAGTTATTTAGCAGGATACCCAGCCCGTTTGGTTGTCACTGGACGCGATGAGAAATCTGGAGAAGATACAGTTGAAGTTGTTCATGAAGCTTTAATCCGCGAATGGCTGACTTTGCGAGAGTGGATGAACGCTAACCGTCAGTTTCGCGTTTGGCAAGAACGATTGAAAGTGGCGGTGCTGGAGTGGAAGAATAGTAACTATGATTCTGGGGCATTGTTGCGGGGTGCGCCGTTGGTTGTGGCAGAAGATTGGCTGCACAAGCGAGATGAGGAAATGACACTCCAGGAGCGAGATTTTATTAGTGCTAGTGTACAGCAGCGTTCTAAAGAGCAGGAGAAACTGGCTAAAGAGCAAGAGGAAAAAGAGCGCAGGCGGCGACGTACTACTCAGGCGTTGATTAGTGGTTTAGTTGCTGCTTTGGTTTTATTAGGACTTATTTTTTTTGAATGGCTGCAAGCAGAAAAACAGCGATTAAATGGAGAGATTTCAGTTCAAAGTTTGACGACAGAAAATCTTTTTACCTCAGGTTTGGAACTAGATGCTTTATTATCTGGGTTGAAAACTGGGAAAAATGTGAAAAAAAATGGTGATGCTGTAGATTCAGATAACAGCACAAAAGCAATTGTTGCTCTGCAACAGGTTGTTTACGGAGTAAAAGAACACAACCGATTGGAAGGGCATAGCAGTGTAGTCACAAGTGTGGTGTTCAGCCCGAATGGCAAGACAATAGCTTCAGGGAGTTCTGACAACACAGTAAGACTATGGAATCT
>NZ_JCACKO010000088.1:0-18923 GCF_059505445.1 Brasilonema angustatum
AAGAGCAAGTCAACCAATATTTACAAAACACAGATAATTTACAGTTGTGTGACAGCATTAATCAGGATGAAGAGTTAAGTAAATTAGCTAAAACACCACTTCTGTTAAATATTATTGTACTTTCGGCTCAAGAACTATCAATAGAAACGTGGCAGCGGTTAAAGTCTTCTCAGGAACGCCTAAGCTATCTATTTGAGACTTACATCAGTAGAATGCTGAAACGTAAGTATACAGGTGAACAACCTGAGCCAGAAAAGACTAAACACTGGTTAAGCTGGTTGGCGCAAAGGTTGAAGGATGAAAGTGCAACTGAGTTTTTTATTGAAGGAATTCAACCGAGTTGGTTGAAAAATAAAATTCAAAAAGTTGTTTATAGTTTGATTACACGGGGATTTATAGGAACGTTGATTTCAGGGCTGATTAATGGACTAATTTTAGGACTGATTTATGGACTGATTTATGGGTTGACTTCAGACCTTTTTGGGGTGATTGGAGGGCTGATTTTAGGGTTGATTTCAGGGCTGATTTCAGGACTGATTTATGGGCTGATTTATGGGCTGATTTATGGACTGATTGGAAATATAATAGAAAATAAAATAGAAAAGATTAAATTAATTAATCATCTCATAACTGTTAGGTTAACAACTATAAAATTCATGATATCAGGGCTGATTTATGGGCTGATTAATGGACTGATTTCAGGGGTCATTTCAAAGCCGATTTTAGAGGGGCATTTAGAACGGATTAATGGGCTGATTTATGGGGTGATTTATGGACTGATTTATGGGCTGATTTATGGGCTGATTGGAGATGAAATTCAAACAGTTGAGATTATAAAGTTTTCTCAAAAAAAATCTTCAATTGGACTGATTTTAGGGCTGATTTTTGGCTCGATTTTAGGGCTGATTTCAGAGCCGATTTTAGGGTCGATTTATGGAGTGAATTTAGGGCTGATTTATGGGCTAATTTTTGGGCTGATTTTTGGACTGATTTTTGGAATTGATGGGCGACAAATTGAAAACAAAACTATTCCTAATAAAGGAATTCGCCAATCAGTTATTAACACAGTTATTATATCAACGGTCACTTGTTTATTGGCTACATTAATACTTATTCTATGTATAAAGATATCCAGATGGAACGTAGAGTTAAATTCTAGTCCAGTGTATGGATTAACTATTGGACTGTTCATTGCAATACCTAAAAGTGGAACACCAGCTATCAAACATTTTGTTTTACGCGTAATTCTCTGGGCTAATGGTTACGCTCCTTGGAATTATGCCAAGTTTCTTGACTACTGCACCAATCGCTTATTTCTACAACGAGTAGGGGGCGGCTATCGGTTTATGCATGATTTGTTACGTCAGCACTTTGCCAATTACTCTGTTTCAATGAATCTAGTACCTATTCAAGAAACTACTGTTGCAAGTTGTGTTTTGATTCCAGATTATATTTCATGTAGCAGTTGCGGTCATCATAATTCTACTAATAGCAAGTTCTGTACGCAGTGCGGAATGGAATTGAATAAACTAGATAAGTAGCTCAACATAATTAAATGTAAAATGTCATTGCGAGTAAGTGGGGCATCTCGTAAACAATTAAACTGGTTCAGTTTTTTACGGATTTGACTTTTTAACCAAGACCAGCATTTGTCAATAAAATTGAGAATTTACTTAAGCATGAAGGTTGTGCAAACTTACACAACCCTCGCGATACGCTACTAGAACTCCGAACAAACCTATTCAGAGAAAGTCCCACACAGTTCTTTAACTTCCGCAATATCCACCACTTCCACGTCCCTGTCATAGCTTAGCGCCGCATCTCGGTTTTCTAACAGTATCCGGCTGATAAATGCTCTTTTCTTACGCTCGTTGGAATCGTTGAACAAGGCAGAGCAGATTTGAGCGTAGATTTGACGGTTTAAGTGACCTTTGAATTTATTGACCTTTTTATTACCCTCTTTCACCTCCCAGTCTTTACCGTTAGTGATTTCACACTTATCAGCAAGCTTGTCCATAGCTTCAGCAATATAGCGCGAACACCTGTTATGACTCAGTTTAGCGGCTAACTGTAAGGCTTCTACACTGCGTTCGGTTGGCAAGGTGCGTTTGTTGTGTTCTTCTAACCAAGCGATCGCATCAACAACTTGCTTAGCTACCTTACCCAATACAGGGATTTTCTCAGGATCTACCAATTCCGCAATGTGGCGCTTAAGTTGTCCCTCAAACACGACTGTGGACTCATCTACATAGGTAAACAGTCCCGTTGCCAAAACCTCAGATTGCCGTCTACCAGTGAGCAACATGATTGCTATGGCTACCTCCTTCCATCTGGCAGAATTAGCGCTTATGTGGGATACCTGTTCCATTGCCCATTCCAGGTATGGCAACACAATGATAGCTCGTACATCTTCTTCAGCTTTGTGCGATCGCTCTTGATTCATCTTGTACTTGATCGCGCCAATATCCTTGAAAGCACCACGGACAGCGTTTTCAAAATCATTGTATGTATCTAGCAAGGTGCGATCGTTGACAGGTAGGAATTTATCAACTTCAGGCGTCACAAGTTGTTTTAGGTACTTCATCACGTCTACACGGATTTTCTGAACAGTGCCGGGATGTGCTTTACCTTCAAAACTATTGGAATCGGCATAGCTTTCAATAATCACACGGGCACGGGCGACCAAAATCCCAAACTCAGGCAAGAAGTACTTGCCAGACCTACAAAGGTTTAGCTGGTATTCCCTCAATCCGGTCAGTTCATCGTTTTTTTCAGTGGAGAAGTACAGCTTTTTAGCGATCGCCAGTTTTTCAGCTTCTGAATCCTGATATGGGGTGTCCGTTACTGGTTTTGCTGCTTGTTCTATTGGTGGCGAAATTACTGGTAGTTCGACTACTGGTTCTACTGATGGTTCAACTACTGGCTCTACTGGTGGTTCAAGTACTTGTTCTACTGGTGGTTCAACTACCGATGGTTCAACTACTGGCTCTACTATTGGCGCTTTAGCTTTAGCTTTAGCTATTCTTTTGCTTGTTTTCTTGGTAGGTTCCTGTACTTGTACCACTGGTGTTTCCTCTACGACTGGTTCTACTGTTGGTACTTTAGCTTTAGCTTTAGCTGTTCTTTTGCTTGTTTTCTTGGTAGGTTCTTGCACTTCTACCATAGGTTCTTCCTCTACGACTGGTTCTATGGCTGGTTCTACAACTTGATTTAACTGACCTTCCCATAATGAGATGTGGTGCATCAAAGCATCTTTCTTGCCGTTGGTACGAACCCAGCCAGCAGTTTGTTCTATCCCATGTACGTTGAATATTAGTGTGGGATTCTCTCTCATCATCGATGCAGCCATCTTACGGAGTTCGACAGCTTTGTATTGTTCCAAAAATTCTAGCGATCGTGGCATAGTTGAAATACTTCCTTTTGTGAATTACACCCCAATCGTAACACCCCATTTTAATAAAATCTCATTTTTGAGCATCAAAAATCTGGGGTGTGTACGTGGGGTGTATTTAGTTTTCTCTATGGCACTTGCCTTGAAATAAAATACCAGCAGATCATTCCTAAATCCTTCGTCACCAACCCGTTAACCCAATTGCGGCTGGTATTTTATTTTTACGGTCTCCCCTATGGATTGGTGATTAGCATATTACGTCCTTAGAAGGCTTATTCCGTAGTGTAGTGTTCGGGCAAGTGGTGCAATCGCTTAACAGGCACAAGCTACAGCCTCAGCCTTGACCGTGAGTTCGCGATTCATTACCTATTCTTATGGGCTGAAAATTGTACCGATTATGATTTTCTTATGTCATAATCGGATTTCATTTATGGGATTTGTGATAACACTGGCTGATTATACCCGCCAGTGCTTTTCGTGGTTAAGTCAAGGCTCACAAGTTTTCTTTTGAGTGACGTTTAGCTTCAATCAAATCTTGCAGTAGATTAGCTTCATCTACAGTATAGAAGCGTTGGTCAGGTTCTGAGTTGATTTTGTCCATAAGTGCATGAAAAGCTTCTGTATCGTTTCGATTGTCTAGCAGATAGCGTTTTAACTCAGATTTGCTCATTGCTGAAAAATTAGGTCTAGTCATATCTCCATTTACCATCGCGAGTTATTACAATCCCTGTTTCTTCTCCTGCCAGTATGTAAATGTTTCCCGTTCGCTCATCTAACCTGACAATAAAGATGGGGAGTAGTAACGCTGTCAAGTTTTGGCACAGGATGAAACAGGTTAGATTTTGTTCGGCGGTCGGGTAGCGAGAACTCATTGACGCACCTTTTTAATCGCTATATCCTCTCCATTTAAGGAACTGAGCCTAGCTTCCAACTCCTGACAACGTTCTTCCATCTCGCGTAGCGCACGAATACCAACCAAATCGCCTTTGAGGTACTTTCCCACTAGTTCATCAATGCGACTGCTCAAGTTACCTCCCTTGGATAACCACGCTTTGGTTTCTGGAAGTATGGTTATGTTGCACCTCACTTTCCCTTGGTTCCTTGCCACCGATCCCATTTTTAAATTTTCTAAGGACTTCGGATTTATTTTTCTTGTTGCCACAACATCGTTCTCCATTAATGTGTATGCTTGGATTTTAATTGTAACTTCTTATTTCCAAAGATGTGTATGGTTGGATTTTAACATCGGTTTCTGATTTCCAAAACTGTGTATGTTCGGATAGCTTTTTCCTGCTCCATTAAAATTTTCTCTTTTCTACTTGTGGCTGATTTTGTGGCGCGGCACTCTCCCGCAAACCGTACCCTATCAGCAAGCCCAGACCCAGAAGCGCTACTAGACCGCCAGCAATGACCCTAGGGGAAATGGTGTGATTACGCTTGGAATCGTAGCGGTTGAACATCCACAAAACCATTGCGTACTGGTGAGGATAGAGGTCATGCCACTCACGAGATTTTTTTAGCTTGACGTTGCGGTGTTTGAACTGTCTGTGCAGTGCGTCCTCTATTGCAGCCATATCAGCGACATAGATTGCACGGACTACTTTATAGTTACAAGGTGGCTGACTTGAGTGAAGCGTGTCCAGCCTGTTCTCAACTGACCTGGTTAACCCAATCTTGCAACGGCGCAAGTAAACACCAGGCAAAACACCGTGAAACCCTTCAGCCTCAAGAAGGTAAATCCAACCGGGAACCGAATCGTTTCTTTGTTGCCATGTCATAATGCAGAGATTCCTAATAAATAGTAGCGATTTAATTTGAGGCACACCGAAAGGATTAATTATCCGCCCAGTGCTTTTGGTTACTTTTGCGGTATCAAAGAAGGTAACTCTTTCAACCCTGTGATATTCAGGGTGTGACAGTCTTCAAGAGGGATAATCAAATTATTATCAAGAGTAATATCATCTGCCTTCTTACGTTTTTTAGCAGTGTTAGAGTTCGCTTTTATCAAATATTCACTGATAAATTCCCTAATTACTAAGCAAGAAAAACCACCGCCAGTCAAATAAACTTTTTCGCCGTTCATCAATGAGAACCTAACATTTTTTAGCAACTGCTGAACTTGAGGATTAATTTTCAGCCAGTCATTCATAGCACTAATAAAAGCATTGTAAATGTTGCTGATGTTAGAACCGAAATCATAAAACACTTGCTTAGATTTGGAGGTTCTCAAAGCTTTCTCTAATAACTCAGGATATAGCTGAATGCCTGCATTATCTCTGCTACTCATACTAAGTTGTAGCGTCGCCACTATGGCGTTGATTCCTCCACAATCGGCAATGGTACGCTCTACACAATCCAATTCTCCAAACTCTGTTGAGTAGCTTGTATATGATAAGGTTCCACCACCCATATCTAGAATGTTGATACGTTCGGCTAATTTATCTTTGTTCCATGCTGTAATAGCGCTTCCATAGCCTTCTGGTAATACTTCAATAGCACCTATTACAATTTCAAAAGTGCAATCAGCAAACGTGAATGATTGAATATCTTTGAGTATTTTTTCAATTTCATGCTTGCGCTCTTTGGCTAATGTAAGTACCCGAACCCAACAACGAATCTTAATGTTGTTACTTCCTTGCTTACGTTTTTTGGCAGCTTCAAGTAATAACTTCTTAGCGTGAGTTAGCACCCCTAAAAACCAGATATCAAGATAATCAATTTTGTTACCTTCTCTAGCTTCTAACCATTCCCCTTGATAATAATCGGCTGATTTACCCACAGCATAGTTAGTGTCGCCATAACTGAAGTTACCAATGTTATCAGGACTGATATCACCTTCTACTATTCGTGCTCTAGAGGGAAAGTGAATCATCTGCGTCAATTCGCCAAACATAACCCATGCTTTCGTTTGATTAGCGCCGCTATCAAAAGTAATCTCAATATCATTAAAGGTGTTGCGATTCCGCTTTGTTTTGACCTGTGGCTGATTCTGTAGAGTTTCTTGAGCTAACTGCTCAATTAGTATCTCTGTGTTGTCTGATGGTACAAACCCGTTATTGTGAACTGTCGTTAATTCCATGATTGAACCTCTTTATTGTGGCTGTGTAATCTCTAGTGGCACACCGGGGTATACGAACCCCTCTTATTGCGAATGTATCGAATTGAACAATCCTTAAAACTCTTGGTATATAAGGATTGTTGAAAAGCTTGTTGAATTAATCGATTATTTAAGCTGAAACCATTATTATGTATAGGTTGTAGCGATTAATTCAAAAGTAGATAGTTTGACGTTTTTGTTTTTCACTATCAAGTTAAGTCAATTCTTTGCATAAAGAAGCTGACACATATGGTTCTAGTTGGTATTCTTGAGTGTTTGAATCACCATTTAAAAAATCTACTAATCTGTTGAAAGCGATTTCTATTGAGTTATTAACGTTTATTCGTTCTTCCGTTGCGTATTCATTTAAGGAATCTGAAGGTTTCAAATAAAACACATAAGAATGATTTAAATAAACCTTTAGTTCAAAATCACGACCATTGTTTTTAAAATCAATCCCTATAATATGGGAGTCGATTAATCTAAACATATGCCCAAAACCGCCCCATTCATTAAATGCAAATAATCTCATTTTCCTTTTCTCCTAACAGTAACTAATTTTGTACAAAACCATCGCTATTGGACGATGGAGAGATGGAATAATCCAACCCAACAAACCCACAAGGAACCGACTTTAACCCTTGATACACAAGGATAAAACCCACTTTAAAAACATTCATTTTTGGTGGGCTGGGCTTGTGGGTTCGTTGGGTTCGACCATGAACCCAACTGAACCGACCTGAACCCTTGATAAACAAAGAACGAACCCAAAATACAACCCGTCGAAAAACCTTCATTTCAGCCATTGTGGGGGTGTTTTTGAAAAACCCTAGGTTTTGACCAACCCAACGAACCCAACTCCTAACGCTGTGAACCCGGATTTGGTGAGGTTTTTGGGTTCCGTGGGTTCGTCCTTTAAAAACAGCGAACCTGTGAACCCGGATTTGGTAAGGGTTTGAGTTTCTATTAGGGAATAGTCTTTAAATATTCTAAAACTGCTTCTTTGATACGCTTGTATTCTTCTGATTTAGATGCCTTAACACCCTTAACAGTTTCTATTAATGTAGATATTCCTGAAGTTGTTTTGAGGTTTACAACGTCTTTATTTTTAATAATGAGTGATTTGTCAGCATCACTCAATAGCTCCCGTTCAATTATCATAGAGGGGCTGTAGAGTTGATTTCCTAGAGTAACTGTTATAGGGTCTATATCTTCTAGTCCCATAGGTGGGTTACCACTGTCTTGGTATTCTTTATAAGCCCAGTGAGTAGGGTGCTGACACGCCACACCGCGCCCATTAAAGATGGTTAAGACTGGATACGCGACAGAGTTGATCCAATTAATCTCATGTTGCTTGAGTGCTGGCGCTCCAATCCCATTAACTTTATCCGTTGCGCCACCTACTAAAAACAGTTGATAAAACGCACCTCTAAATTGAGCATCCATCTCAATCGCTTTTGTAGTTTGGCTGTGATTACCTAGCAAAATTATGATGCTTAACTTTCTACCTTCTACCGCTGCTTGCTTGAGAACTTCCATCACGTCTAAATCATCGGGCGCGTCTTTGATGATTCTGCCAAGTTCGTCTATGGCAATAATCAGTGTTTGGCGTCTGGTCTTGTCCTCACCTCTTAGCTTTAGCTCAGTGTCTAGTTGTCGGATTGCTTCATAAATTTCCTCTAGGTCGTTCAGTTCAATAAACCCTGAATCTGTAAAGCTGCTTGTTTCATCGTCGTGTGGATTGAGTGCAATTCTCATTGTGTCCTCATTGCCCAACCATTGAGAGATTGCTTTCATAGCGGATGTCTTACCCGCGCCAGGGTGACCAGTGATGAGGAAACCGCGTTTAGCTTTGCTCACAACTGATTTACAGTCAGGAATCTTGTCTGTCAGTTCTTCCTTAGAGAGCTTAGGCTTAATCGCCAGTTTGATTTTAGTTTGTAAAAGCCCGTACTCACCGTTATAGCTAAAGTGTGGAGGTTCAAGCAGTAGCTCTACATGTTGCTGTACAGAGTCAGAAAACTTGTTTAACTCTTCAATCTTGGTGATATCATCCAAACGACTAGAAGCAAAATACAAGACGGGTTCGTAAGGGTCGTTGTTGATGAAAGCGCGGTCTAACCTTATCCCTTGACTCCAGTAAAATCGAATGATACTGTTACCCACCTTTTGAGCGTCTAGCACATTACTGCGCCATTCTTGCGGCTTCTCAAGCTCATTAATACGCTGATTCAAATCACAGATAGTTTGCTCCATTGTTTGCATACGGCTAACTGAGTGTTTCGCGTGGTTGAGTACTTCTGAAAATTCACCCTCATATCTCTCTACCATTTCATTGTTAGAGTCAACCCACTCCTGAGCTATAGCGCGTTTATTCTGCTCTCCTTGCTTTTGAGTTTCTAGTATTTGCGTTTCTGCTTGATGCAGTAAATCACTAATGTATTTTTCATGATTTGTATAAGGTACTGCGTCGTTTACAAAATCCTGTAAAAACCTTATAACAATGGTTTGTCCTTTAATTTTTAAAGAGACACATCTATCTATGATTTCTTCTTGCAGTGACAACCCTACGTCTAATAATTCATCAAATGAATTTAATTCTTCGTAGTTAGACAATTTCTTGATAAATCTATTTCTCAAGTTATCAACTTCTAGTAAGACTTCTTGCAAAAACTCTGCCACTTGTGGGTGATTACGAATCAAAGCATCAAGTAAAGCCTCTACTTTTTTAACAGAGCGAGCGTAAGTATTTTTTACAATATTGTAGGCTTCTGTTGTTGAGAAGTTGCCTACGTTTTGTAAACTGGTTTGAACTTCTTTTAACTCGGCTTCTTTATTAGCAAGAGTTTCACGAACTTTTACTAAATTATCTTCTAGTAATTTCCTTATATCATAATTATGTAAGATAGTGGTATTTAACTGAGCTACCACAGATTTTAAATCAGCAATTTCTTGATTCTTAGTAGTTAGTTCCTCATTTAGAACACTGCTAGATTTTTTAACCAAATTATCTACAGTTGTCTGTAAGTTGGTAACCTGAGTTGATTTTTCAGACAATTCTTTCTCAAATGCCTCTTTAGATTTTAGCCCAATATTAACGGATTGCCCTGTTATTAGTTCGCCTAGCGCCACACCTGCGACAGATGCCCCTACTCCAAAACCACCAAACAATTTAATTGATAGATTGGGGTTTAACACTGCGACTGTAGAAACAATTCCCACGCTAAAGGAAGCAAGAAATATTTTGTTCTTGAGTGAATCTATGGTATTCATAATGATGAAATAATGTTTGTGTATGGAGGGCTTAAGCCCTCCGTTTACTTGATTTTTAGCCGTTACCTTGAATAGAATCTTTTAGATATTTTTGAATAATATCGTTAGTCTGGGCTTTAATTCGCTGTGTTTCAGCGTTCCGTTTACCCTCTAAAGCTTCCAACTTTTCAGCTAGTTGTGTTGTTTCATTCTGGGCAGCAGTGGTCTTTAGCTGCTCTTGTTTGAGACGTTCTTCTGATTGAGATAATTTCTCATTCTTCACGGCAAGCTCAACATTTTGAATATCGAATTCAACAATATTTTGCTGTACCTTAACAGCTTCAGTTGCCCCCTTGATGACGCTTGATTGCGCTTTATGCATTGACTGCTTAGTTTTACCAACTTCCTCTATGTATTTGTAGCCAGCCTGGTAAAGTTGGTGTGCCCTGGTAGCGCCAGCATATTGCATCAATCCCTTAGTTAGCTGTTCTTCAGTAATTTGGGTAGGCAGTTCAGGATTGAGTAAGTCAGAAGGTATTTGCGATTGAATATCCACAACAGGCACGCTAACGCCTCCGTAAGCATCACCGTTTGATTGTGTGAGGTTAGCGGATGCTTTAGCACCTGTAAAACCCGCCACGCTTCCTAGAGCTTGACCTACGTTTTTGACTGCTTCGCCTACTTTTGTAGAGGTATCTGTAACTGTATTGGCAGCGTTAGAAACTGTTTGGGCAACTTGCCTTACTTGAGTAAGCGCCACACCAGCATTTTCAGCTAGTTTTTTAGCCTTTTCACCTACAGAATCAGCTTTTTTCTCGCTTTGGTAGCGTTTAGAACCTGTGATAGAACCGTTTTCTCTTTTTCGTACGGGCATATGTGATACTGTGGATAATGATTAATTAAAACTGTGTTGTCCGTTTCTACGGATGCCCCAAGACCACCCAAAAACCTGATGCTATGGGTGGTTTTGGTGTTTTACTAGTCACCTGGGTTAGTGGTGGCACAACGGTAATTAAACCAAAGTGTGTCCAGTGTGGTGTTAGCTTGCTCAAATTGTTCTGTGAGTATTGGAAATTCAGACGCGACACTGACCCATGCTTCCGACGTTTGAACTTTAGATAATTCATCTAAAAGTGATGCTAGATGTAACCGAATATCCCGTGAAGTTGTGAGGTTTTCCATTTTGTGTATACCTAATAGCTAGTGTGAGGACGAATGCAATTAATGTGATGGATAGCAGAGATTGAAGAATAAGTAACCAGGTTAACCCAGTAACTCGGTCAGTCTGGCTTTTATTGCGTGCTTCCCATTGCGAACGCAGGCTACTATCTGGGCATCCTTGCCCGTTTGCTTTCCCATGTCTGCTTTAGTTTGTGCGATCGCATCCAGTCGAGCATTTAAATTCAGGTTCCGGTTTTCCTGGATGGTCGATTCTGACTGACCAAACAAAGCCCACACCTCGTTATATGACGCTTGGTACGCTTGAATATCCTCAACTGCGGCTATTTGACCCTCAAGCGCGAAATCTTCGGAGCGTGTGCGCTTTATCGCCTCTAAGATTCCGTAATGAAAAGCCTCTTGTACCTTCTGGTCAATTATTACGTCCTCGCCAGTTTCGACAACTTCGCCGGATGTTTCCGTTAGTGCTATGTTTAATGCTTCCGCGTATTCTTGCGCTTGCTCTTGGACAGTGCGCTCGAACCCTTCTGGTAACTCACTATTAGCCGTAAGTTTCAGACTAGGAAAAGCTGTTTTAAGTTCGCTTAGTAATTCTTTGGTGCTGATGCTATATGCGTGGGCTGCTTCATTAACTTTCATGGTAGAAACCTCTTGATTTTGTTGGAGCCAAAAATTTGGTTAGAGAGATGTTGTATATACTTTGCATTCTGCGAGGTGCGCGGATAGCTCTTGGATAACTAGAAGGCAGTCCACACAGTCGGTGAGACTGGTTGGTGGCGCGTCCCATAGACCGGAATTGAGCAATTCTAAGAACTCTGGAGATTGTGCGATACGCGAAGCGTCAAGCCTTTGGCTTATCGCATCTAAAGCCTGTCTTGCATCGGTAATCAATTCATTGATTTTCATTGGTTTTCTCCTTTGATACTTGCAATAAGTCTGTCGCCATAGCTCACGACGAAGATTGAAAAGAGTTGGGATAGGCTTTCTATACCTGTCTGGGCAAGGATATACTCGGCTTTGTCCTTATACTTTGGGGACAAAACGATGCGTGTCTGCGTCATTTGTTTTGCTGGTAGAGTTATTGTGGATTGGGTAGAAGGCTTGGCGGCTTTGGTTGTTCGCGCTACGTCTCTTGATGTCCCTAATATAGCAGTGGGTATAGTAATATGTCAACAGGTAACTGTAAAATAATTTAGAGGTGAGTCGGGTGTAGTAATCTATAGGTACTTATAGCTGTAATTACTATGCCTAACAGCCCTAGAAAAGATAGACCTCGCGTGCAATTCGTTTGTGACCAATGGGTTAAAGAATATCTTGACCAGTGGGCAGACTCTGAAAACCGTTCTGCTAGCAACCTTATAGAGACAATAATTATGGATGCTATTCAAACTAAGCAAAACCAAGGGGAACTACCTACACCCCCACAACCTATAAAACAGAAACCATCTAAGTAGTTATTGGCTTAACCCTTCATTTTTGGGAGCCTTGGCGAATGCTGTTATATATATTGCTCGTTATGTCTGTACTAGTGTGCTGCGTGTATATAATTTTTGAGGCGAACGCAAAGCAAAACCAACGTCTTAGACCCACTATATGGAGGGATCCTGTATATATTCGTACAACACCAGAAGCGAAAAGTCAAACGCCGTTTGACTTTTTTCTTCACAAACCATACAAAATCTCGCTATATTCCTAGATTACTAGACAGTTATATAGTACTAAAAGCCTTTCATAGTAAGAAATTTTCTTGCTATCCCCTTAAAAAATCCCCCCAATTCTATGTGAGAGATGGTAGGATCTGGTTAGCGAACACACTAAAAGACCCCCAAGGCTGGTTCTAGCTCTGAGGTCCTTCTAAAAACAATATTTATTATATATCGCGTCAGGCGAGAACAGAGTTGTTTCCGTTAGGTCACGACTGTATTCTGCTGGACTACGTTATATACAGAGTCTAACATAATTAGTTTTTGCTGGCATCATAGCAAGTCACCAAAAGATAATTTTTAGAAGTTTTTAGAGAGAAAAAAGAGCGGAATCTGGGATACACATGCATACCAGGAGATCCGCGTTGTGAAAAATTCAATAATAAAAAATCAGACAGTTAGAAAATTTAAAAGCGATTTGCGATTTTTATCAAAGATTATTCCTTTTCGAGTAGGGGGTAGTCGCGCATCTAATCCGGCTTGGTTAAACAGCAACTTTCGTCCTAACAAAAATTATAACATTACTTTTGCTTTTAATCCCCTAATGTGGATCAAAAGCCGATATTGTTACAATTCCCGCAGGGGTATGAAAAAGCTTTTCTTTTACAATACCCCTTGGGAAATTGAAACTGGAAAAGCGCTTGTGGTGGGAGGTGCGGCATGAGCTACCAACCGACCAGACTGGGCAATCCATGCTTACACTGCGGCGACACTAAGGGCAACTGCCGCACCCACAAGACTCGCGAGATGCATTTGTGCGTAGGGTTGGCTGGTTCAAGGAAAGGCGAGAAAAGCCATGAATACGTAGTGATAGGTGATACATCTTGTCGCAGATGGGCACAGATGCTACCTGATAACGGCAACTGGTTCGAGGAAGCCAAGAGGAAACATGAAACAAGACGACCACAAGAGCGACAGTTGCAGGAGAAGAGACGACAAGTCGGGCAAAAAGAACGGCAGGAGAGGGCACTATCAGCTGACGAGCGTCATCAGCTTTATTCAAAAGTCCTCGAAGAGTTGCCCCTTGATTCCGCAACCGTTACTGATTTGCGGCAGCGCGACTTTACTGATGAGGAAATATCAAGAAGCAGGATTAGATCCGTTAAACAATGGCAGAAATTAAATAGTCAATACAATCCACAACTACCAGGAATTGGTAAGGATGGTAAATCTTTAGCTGTCCGCAACGATGCATATCTTTGTCCGCTATTTGATTTTGAAGGACGGATTGTTGCGTTTCAACAAAGGTTACATAATCCTCAAGATGGAAATCGCTACCGATGGCTTTCCACTCCTGACCGGGCGACGCTGAAGCTACAGCCAGAAGATGAGAACCCCCTGACAGTGCTTCATCCATCGGGGAATAAACCAGAGGGAATTGCAATTGTTGAGGGTACTGGTTGTAAGCCATTTTTTGTGAGCGAGAGACTGAACCTGCTCACTATCGGCGCGTCGGGCGGTCAGTGGTTGTCGTCTGAGAAGCTTCTAGAGAAGTATATCAAGGCGGCGATTAACAAATATGGAGAGCTTCCTATTAAAGTCTTTCCGGATTCTGGTTGGGCATTAAATTGGCAAGTTAAGCAGCAATTAGTTAATATTTTTGATTGGCTCAAAAACAAGTTTGGTCAATCAAATGTTTTTGTCTCGGACTGGAACCAAATACACAAAAGCCAAGGCGATATTGATGAGTTGCAAAATTTATCAATAGTTAGGAACTTACAGGTTGAATCTTTTCTAAAAAAATATAAGGAGGTATTTGGGGACAAAGGATTTGCATCAAAAAGATATTTGAGTTGGGCAGAAAGCAGGGTCAAACTGAGTGCTGATATGACTCAACATGAACAGTGGCTCAATATCCCTGAAGGTATACAAAATGAGTGTGATATTTTACTCGTCAGGAAAGCTTTAGGAGGCGGAAAAACTCAAGCTCTTATCAAATTCCTCAAACCATTAAATACGGTTTCTTTGTTAGTTGGTTATCGAAACAGCCTGCTCAATAACACAATATCCAGAGCAAACCAGATGGGGTTAAATGCCTTGCATGTCAAGAATACTATGGAGAAGGTGGGAGGGAATTATATCAATTTTGCTGCTGATGATAGTATCAAGCTTTGGGGTGGTTGTGCTGATAGCTTTTTTAAATTTAATGCGGTCATCGACCGCAATCCAGAGTACTACCTGGTACATGATGAAATCTGCTCTGTATTAGGGCATTTAAAGGGTGGTGGCACTTTAAAAGGCAGACAACAACAAGCAATAGAATGGGATGTTAACACCATCAGAAATTCTCGATTCGCTATCATGATGGATGCGAATCTATGTGATAGAGATATAGATTTTATTCGCTTATTGTTTCCAGAAAAGCGTATTAAAGTTTTAGATAGTGTTTATCCTACGACCCCCAGAACCTTCTACTTCACAGAAACAGAAGCATCCTCAAAAGATTACACAATGCTGCCCAAATACTTGCCGTCTCAGTTAATGGAAAAAGCCAAGGCAGCGAATAGGGTACTTTGGATTTCTGACAGTCAAAGGAGTTGCGAAATTGCTGATGAAATCCTCACGAAACAAGGACATAAACATTTTCGACTAGATGGGAAAACCAGCCATGACGAACTGTCAAAACAACTACAGAGTGCTCCCAAAGAATTTATAATAACCGAGAAACTTGACTCATTAAGCCTCAGTCCTAGCGCTGAAAGCGGATTGTCAATTGACCTTTACGGGTATTTCGACGCAGTTTGCTTTGATATTCGTGGAACAATAGGTGTCAATGCTTTAACCCAGCTATCCGCAAGGCTAAGAGATACAAATGTACCAATTTATGTCGCTTGCCCTGAATTTGTAAATATCACAAGTGACCCTTGCCCGTACGTCACAAATGAAGTACATGCGGTTCTTAACCAGAGGATTGACATGTTACTAGCCAAAGCAATGCAAGTTGACAACGAGTTAGTAAATAGTCAGTTCGTGGTCAACATGTTTGTTGAAATGGCACAGAAATTCTCTCAAGACCCTTGGTTTTTAGAATCTTTGAAAGATGCCAAACAGTTAAAGTATGAGCATCAAAACTTAAAGCTTACGCTCAAAACCGCATTAGCTCAAGCAGGACATCGAGTAATCGACTTAGTAGAAACCCCAGATGAGGGACAATACGATGAAGTAGTACAAACCAAGGAATTAGTAAAAAGACGCGAAGCCGAGAAGATTTTTAATTCTGAAAATATTGACTGGGAAAAAGCACAGGAACTCAGCAAGACAGATGTAAACTATGATACTAAATGCGTAATCCGCAAAGCACGGCTAAAGCATCAGTTACCTGGGATTGAACAAACTCAGTCTTGGAACAGCGATTTTGTTTATATGGCACTACTTGATCAACCACAGTTCATAAATAAGCGATGGCGTTTAAAGCAGTTTCAAGATGAACGATTGGCGCAAGCTGTTTTCAAGAGCGAGAAAAAATATAATTTTGAATTCGGCTTTGCACCAACGGACATTTGGAAGTCCACCAGTACTAAGCTAGAAGCACTTAAATTATTAGGGGTCGGCAAAATAATCGAGGCTAATGCCTTCTCGTGCCAAGATGATTGGGTACAGCAAATTGTCAATGAATATTATGATAATCCCGACTGGTTCAATCTGATTGGGATATCAAAAGCCAAGCGAACATTTAATGATGATGGCTCACCTAAAAACCTAAGATACGTCAAAGAGATGGTTGACAGGTTTTTAGATTTCTTTGGATTTGAGAGCAAGCAAAGTAAAAAAACTCGTAATAACAGGTCGTACACCGTGACGACACCGAACGAAGTTAAAGACTACTTACCAGACATTGACAAAAGCCTTGACCATAAAGCCGAAACGATTCTTGAGGAAATGCGGGAGATATCGCTAAAGGAAATTGTCGATAAAGCCGAGCAGACACAACGACAACAGCAGGAATGGGAGCAACAACAAGCCGAACTGAACAAAAGGATGCTAGAAGACCATCTAACTCATACTCACTCCGACTTGGTGGCACTTCCATCGTTAATATCTATAAGCCAAACAGAAGAAGTGCCACACACCGAAGTATACAAGATAGCCACTACTGAGATGGAGCCATTAACTCATACTCACTCCGACTTGGTGGCACTTCCATCGTTAATATCTATAAGCCAAACAGAAGAAGTGCCACACACCGAAGTATACAAGATAGCCACTACTGAGATGGAGGAGTGGAGCAAGCCAGAAAGTATTGCTGATGTGGCTCCGTCGGAGCCACCGAAAAAACCAGTAGCGAGTGCTTTTAAGATTGGCGATCGCGTAACCCATTCCGACGTATACCACTTCCGTGGAAATCAGCATGGTACAGTGGAGGGCTTCAATGATTTTGGAGAGGTGATTATCCGTTGGCTGGAAGATGGCGATAATCAAAAAGCTGCGGCGCACCGCTCCCACCCAGAAAAAAACTTGCGGATGGTCGCATAAACCAGGAACTCTGTAACAGCGCAAATTCAGGTATTTTATATTAATAAAATACCTGAATTTGCCGGAAGTTACTGATAAAATAGAAGAAGTCAAACCTTTACGGATGCTAGATTATAGATACAAAATTTTTCAAAAGCTAGATTGAATGTTCAAATATAAAAGTTTTACAACACACAATTGGAGCTAAGGTAAATGGGTGAATCCAAACGAAGAAAAGAAAACGATCCAAATTTTGGTAAATCAAAAACTGTGTCAATTGACTTAACTAAGCCGAGATTATGGGAGGTAATGTCATACAACGACTTGACAAAGACATACCTGATATGGTGCGAGTACGGAGAAGCCAGGGTAGTCAGTTGTTTGCATTGCAAAACCCAGCTTCAAGAGAACCAAACCTACCTCGGTTACAAAGATATAAAAAATAAAGAACTTATATTGGTTGAACAATCACAATAAAAAATTCAAAACAGGTCATTACATCATAGGTAACTCTCTCGCATCTCTATATCATCCCCTACAACTCGATGTAGTCGTGGGGGATTTGACACAGGCTTGAAGCTTTGCGATCACACAAAAAGTCCCTACTCCGTATCCAACTTCACCGCAATACCACACCCACCTAAGTGGTGGGGGAGTGTGCCAAAATGAGACTAGTCTCAAAGTAGTCTCATGCATAGAAATGATTTAAAGGAAAAAGTCTTAGAGCTATACAACAAGGGAGTTTCAGTCAGGGAAATTGTAAAAGAATCCGGAGTTTCCAGAGCAACTTTATTTCGATGGATTAAAGAAAATGAGATTGTGACGGTAGAAAATGAGATTACGTCGGCAGAAACTGAGACTGTCTCAAAACGACAGATTATACCAGCAGAAAAAGAGGTTTCGTCAGTAGATGAATGGTATGCCCAGAGTCTCCAGCGATGTGTTGAAATCGCCCAATCAAACCGGAAGCTTCAAGACATCTTAACCGAGCGCCTAGAGGCTTTGTTGTTGGATTCTGATGATTTGAATGTAAAGGAACTCACTGCTTTATCCTCTGCCATTGCTCGCCATTGTGAGATTGAATGGCGAGCGCGGGGATTTGATTTCTTGTTTTACAAGTCAAGACGGAATTTACTGTTAGAAAACACAAATAACAACTTTTGAGGAAAAAATTTTGGCGGAATCGAAAAAAGTGCAGCAAATTTTCCAGAAATATTGTGAGTTCCAAGGCTCTCTAGAGTTATTTGCTCAATCGCAGGGAATCAGTCTCAAAAGTTGCACTACTTGGGCTAAAAAGTACGATTGGGAAGTAAGAAAATCAGCATTGATGTCTGGGGTCAAGCCACGTGATCAACATGTAGAATTCATTCGACAAACTCAAGAGAATCTACTTACAGATTCTGATAATTTGCGAAAGACGGTATTGTCTCTAGTAGCAAGGGTTGAGAAGAGTCTGGCAAGTAAAGGGACAATACTTGATCCTGATAGAAGTGTCAGTATGCTCCCGTCCCTCATTGAGTCGTTAATCAAGTGTCACGACTTGTCCTTGAAAGCTTTAGGTGTGGGCGAGGTGCTTAAGGTAATCGATTTACAGCAAAAGCCAGAGGGCGTCCATTCGCAAACACAGCGACCTCAGCTTGCGTTGGCTCCACGGGAGGAAACAACGCAAGATGAGGATAAACACTCAGGCTGAATATAACGGTTCCCCACTTTGGAAGTCGTTCAGGGTGAGGGTGCGACGCCCGGAGCGAAGCGTAGGGCGTCCCAAGGTGTGGACAGGTCTAATCGCGGCAACGACGCCCGGAGCGAAGCGTAGGGCGTCCCAAGGTGTGGACAGGTCTAATCGCGG
>NZ_JCACKO010000088.1:19023-19923 GCF_059505445.1 Brasilonema angustatum
CAACGACGCCCGGAGCGAAGCGTAGGGCGCATCTGTCGTGCGAGGTATCGGTAAAATGGGGTGTTCACCTGTTGTGCAAAGATGTGGCGGTGACGCCCGTTTGCGCAGCGCCCCCTTAGGGGCTAGCGAAGCGGAGGGTGTATCTGTCGCGCGGATAAAAGTAAAATGGGGTGCTATGCTGTTGTACAGAGATGAGGTGGTGACACCCGGAGCGAAGCGGAGGGTGTATCTGTCGTGCGGATAAAAGTAAAATGGGGTGCTCACCTGTTGTGCAAAGATGTGACGGTGACACCTGCGGCGCACCTATGCTACTGTACTACATATATGCACAAATTAACCCATTCATACAGTGATTTGGGGTGGTTATGTGCAGTGTATTAAGTGATATGGGGTGTATACATAATGCACAACACCCCACTCGTTGATTGGTGGGGTAGGCGTGATATACTAGGAATTTAGGCGATGCCTTCGGCGGCTGCGCGAGCGCATTACAGGAGATAGGTTTAATTTAGTGATATGGGGTGTCTAAGGTGTGGTGCTAACAAAGTCTGCACAAACGCACAAATGATATGGGGGTGTTGTGTAAATTGTGCACAACACCCCACTCTTCGATTGGTGGGGTAGGCGTGATATAATGCAGTTACGGGGCGGATTAGGCGATCGCCTAAGCTGAAACCCGCTCCCAGAGCGCATTACAGAATAGAGGCTTGGTTAACTGATATGGGGTGTAAGCTACGTGGTGCAGCAAGAGTCTGCACGGAAGCTGACGTATTGTGCACGATGTCTGCACGTGCACGACGCTTTAAGCACAAATGCATGTATGACATGGGGTGTTGTGCACGTTGTGCACAACACCCCACTCTTCGATTAGTGGGTTGGTCAGTAGCTACAATCGGCTCT
>NZ_JCACKO010000089.1:0-19179 GCF_059505445.1 Brasilonema angustatum
GTATTCACAATGCTTCTAGTACCGTTCCAGCCTCGTAAATTGGCAAAGGTATTGTCATTAACAAGGTCAGTTATCCGAATTAGTGATACTGCGCTGTTCAACCTCAATGGCTGCTAAAAACGTACTGAGGGCGTCAATGATATAATTGCTTTCCTTCATCGCACGAGCCGCCTCTTCTCTAAAAACGCTATGGGTGACTTCAAACTCTTTTATTAAAGTGGCTTTATCTTTCCGAGCTACTAGATCTCCCAGACGGTTATAGGTGCTAGTCAGCCAGCCAATGGTTTTTCGGCGATCTTCTGAAGCTAATAAAATGTCTACATATAAAGATGAATCTTGCGCGAACAGACGGCTGACGATGTCAATCTCTAAGCGGTAAATTGGGCTAGAGAACTCTAGAGTACGACCGATGTCAATTCCGGCTTCCGCCATAAAAACACCGAGGCTAAACGTACAAAAGTGGCGAATTGCCTGAATACCAATCATTATCTGGTCGTGTTCTTCGGGAGTACATGCAATCAGTTTCCCACCCTTCATCTTTATAAGATCCAAAAACCATTGAAATGCATTATCCTCACGACCTGGACAGACCACAATTTTTTGAGATAAGAATGATTTAGTAGTCGGACCAAACATGGGATGTAAGCCCATTACAGGTCCGGAATGGTACTCAAGCATAATTTGTACTATTGATGTCTTAATGCTAGTAATGTCAGCTAGTGCACTAGTTGGAGCAAGGTATTTAGATAATTTTCGGATTACATCTGCCGTAAATTCAGTGGGAACGCAAACTAAAACTAGCTCTGCCTCACCTAACAGTCTACCTGCATAATCCCAGTCATCTTTTTCAAGAATACTGACATCGTGTCCTGCGACAGATAACTGAGAAGTGAAGAATTGGCCCATTGCACCGCGTCCGCCAACCACGGTAATTCGTCGCGGCTCGAGGCTATCTAAAGAAGTGTCTGCACTATCAAGGGTTGCGACACAAGCTGTGACTATGTTTTCCCAAACAAAATCAGGAACACCATGCTGAGAAAGAAGTGATGTATATTCAGAAATTTGTTCCTGTATGGAAAGAGGTTTTAACTCAGATAGGACTGATATTCTTTCTGCTAAGAGCTTGATCAGCTTATGGTCAATTTCTCTAAGTTTATTTTGCATATAGCAATTTTCAATGAGTTTTACATTCACTCGTTAACTTATGTCGTTGGTCTAGTTATTGCTGGCGATACGCTTCGCGTCAAGCCTCCGGCTTATCGCCTGTGACAGTTGCGTAAGTCCTGTTAGGAATACTCTTGTTTAGTTAGCATAAGTATCTGTTCTAATTCACACCATTTGTCTTGCTCAACTAGCTCAATTATTCTATCCAGATTATAAAGATTTTCCCGGAGTAATTGTAGCAATTCAGCATGATTGAACTGGCGAAAATACTTATTTTCTTCTAAATAGTAGTTTTGCTTGTCAAGCAAATCATGGAATTGGGAAGACATCAACTTTTGACAGGTTTGTTTTATTGTTTTATTCGGTTCATTTTCATTTAGATAAGTTGCAATAGAAGTATAACTGGCGACCAAGGGTAGATGAGAGAACAGGGCGATCGCACGGTCGTGAACTTCTGGACTGTAATAATCTACCTGACACTCCAGTGAGCATAATATCTTTGCTACAGTATTGACAGCGATAGTAGGGGTATTCTCGAGTGGCGTGAGGACATAAGTCATTTCTCTAAAAAAATGAGGTTGGGCTGCGGCAATACCCCGTTGTGTCACACTTGTGGTTATAATAGGGTGCCCTCCAACGAAGTTACTCCACAACGAGGTGATTGTTTTGACAATATAAGTTTTGACAGAACCTACATCTGTTAAGATTGTTGAAGGATCAAGCTGAGGGATGAGTCGCTGCACAGTTGGTAGGATCGCATCTAAAGGCGTGCAGATGAATATGACATCCGCATCTGTAAGTAAAGCTAAGTTTGTATCCACACGGTCTACTACACCGTACCTGATTGCATCCTGACAAGTTTGTTCTCGACGACTAACTCCTATAACTTGATGTCCTAGGCGGCGTAGACCTAATCCTAAAGAGCTTCCTACCACGCCAAGTCCGACAATACCAATATTCATTAACAATTCCTTCAATATATATCAATACTTTGAGATGTGATCAATTCTTTTGTCTGACACAGCAGACATAGTATTAAAGGCAAAACACAGATAAACTTATTAAAAAAGCCGCCACAAAATAGGCGGCAGAGTCTAATACTTATTGGCGGAAATGTACCATGTCCCTACCAAGGATTTTTACGAACGCAAAATTAATTTTCACCAGATGTTTAATGTTATAAGAGACTTAAAGCGACTGAGTGAAAATTCAGTTACTGCTGTCATCCTCTTCTCAAGAATGCAAATTACAGCGCAACTACTTTTATAGAAGGTTTCTCCACAGTGTTCAAATACACCCTCTCTTTTTTACCCTCCTGCTCTAGCTCAAGGACGAACCTGTAATTGTATACACCAGGCTTCAAGGTGCTTAATACCGCCCCTGCCCAATAATAATACACAGGACAATAAGGCGAACGCATCATGTCTGGACCACCGTAAATCTTCATCTCAGTACAGACTTTGGCCTCAGCAAAATCATCATAGTCGCCTTCTTGATCGTCCAGAAAAACAATATTATTGATCTTTGGCATGGGCGGCCATGTACCGTCTGGTCTTTTTTCCATATCCATAGGATAGATGATCCAATTGAGAACCTGCCCTGGCTTACAGATGGTTTGCAAAGAAGCCGTTCCCTGCCCTGTGCCACCCACGCTATTGTCCATCATGTAAAGGGCGTCTTTGAGCGTTCCGGTTCTGACAGCTTTATGAAGGTCAACAATTGTGATTATGTTGAGCTGCACTGAATTGAGCTGCCCTGGATTTTGCTTTTTTAGAGTGGGTGTATCTGCCATAGTTTTTCTCTTGTTAGTTGAACAATTTATGATTCTCCATCAGTGCGGTCACAAAACGTGACCACCAAGACATCAAATCTGCTTTTTAAACACTTAAGTATCTTTAACCACGAATGAGATAGAGAGGAGAAGACGTAGAGATCGACTCTGCTCGAGTGCCTACTTTAAATTTGATGTTATAGGGGACGGATTTGACTTCTTTTTTAACTGTAGCGATCCAGTATGAGACATCAGTACCTTCATAAGTCTTCTTTTCCGGCTCGCAGTAGTTCTTGTCTATGACGATCTCATCGATGGCCGCATAGGCTTCGCATTCCAAGAATATGACCGTCCAAACCAATCGATCTCCTGGCTGCACCGAAGTTTTCAGATTCTCTGTACCTTGATTTGTGGAGCCTTCCTCTGTATTGGTGTCCATAAAATAGACTTGTCCTCTCAAAGAATCTGTCGCCAGGACTCCAACGACATCTATTACAGAGGCGATTGTGATAGTTTTTGGCTCTAAAGCCTGTGTTTTTTGTATTGTTCTTGTCGGCATAACCTGTCTTCTTTGTCTAGTTTGTAGAAAATTAAGCAGTTGACTAAATCATGGGGATCGGGAGGAATCCAACACCTTTACCAGTAAACCCATTAACCTTAGGTTTATTGCTAATTTTGAGATACGCTTCACACGTCATATGCACTGGTACCCATGCCCATTCTTCATTTACGCGGGAGAGCTTGTATAGTTGCACATCCATGGTGTAGGCGTAGGTTCCAGGTCTACTCGTATCGACAGACGCGGCCCAGTACCAGCCGTCTGTCACCATATCAGGAGAACCATATGCAGCCGGATAAATTATGTTCTTATCGACTGCTTCACCACTGATGCCCGTAATGATCGGATTCAGAGAATTGATCTGAGGGATTTTTTCTTCTTCAGAGTCATCAGGGATACAGTCATCATTCATGATTTCACCCGTGACATCCATAATTTTCTGCCCAACAACCCCAAGGTCGTTTGTCGTATCCTGAAATTTATTCTGGACTTTAGTCTTGATCCCCGTATTTTTCGAGATCCTTTTTAGTTCCGCTAAGATAGAATCGACGTCTGTGAATTCGTCATTGTCGGTCATTTCAATTTTATCGGCGAGTGTCTTGAGATCGTCGATAGCCCCGAGATCACTATTTCTCGATTTGTCTGCGAGAAAGGTTTTAGGAAGGGTTGGCGGAAGAGAACCAACGCCATAGGGCAACCAATTCAACACTTGCTCATTCGCCTGGGAACCATCACTAAAATGACTCCCATTAATCGCGGAAATCAATTTGCCAGTTCCTATATTTTCCGACCCTTGCAATTTCATATTGTCGAATAGGTAAGTATGACCTTCCAATGTGTTGGCTTCTACAGCTGCGTTCACATCGATCATCAATATTATTCCAAGCTGTTGGCTCATAAAGTTTCTTTTCCTCCTGAGTTAAAGTTTATTTTCACTCTCGAACTAGCTACGTCAAGCTGCCCATAAAGTGCCGCTCCCGTTAGCGTTGTTTGTTTGCTTACGGTTAAATTCGCTTCAAAGAAGGTGTATCCACGTGCATAATACTGTTCTTGCCTTCATACATCTGAAGCTCTAACCTGTAACGATACTCCACACCTGGTACCATGTAATATGGCACAATTCCGGACCAAACATTCAAATGAAGCTCGTCGCTTTCAAGGTTCCCACTGTCAACTGAGGGCTGGCTAACAACGCTACCGTCTGGACGAATAAAAGTAATACTTCTGATTGCCGCAGGTGTCTGCAAATCAAGCGCTAAGATTGTCCAAGTTATAGTCTGTCCGGGATAACATAAAGTACACAAGTTAGGTGTTCCTTGATTGCTACTACCATACGGACTATCGTCCATCATGCAAAGGTTGCCATTTAGCAGCGTTCCACCGGAAAGCGATTCAATGACATCAACAACACTGAATATGCTGATTTTTGATTCCATAATTTTCCTCCTGTTGTTTTACTTAAAAACTTTTCTCCAATCAAAGGAATATGTTTGGGAGAAACTCTGACAAAATCAAAAGCGCTTATTTAAGGGTCTTGGAGTATTTTGCAACACTTATTGACAGCAGTATCAACAACAATACACGCCAAGCGCTGCAAAATGCTCATATTATCCGTTCAGATCTCGGTAAAAATTTAGCGCTCAGCCCATCTTTTTTATGACTCATGCATTGTACAAATTGATCACCTTTTTTATGAAGTAGACTCGGTTTTTTCAGCTTTCGGTGATCAACTTCAGATCAATAGTTTAAGTCTAGTGAACCGCATACATTGCTAAAACATTGTGGGACAATCAGGTAGAAGCACTAAAGACAATATTAGATGTTTGGGATTTACTGTCAATGCGTCAAATATTAAAATGTTCCGAACTTGTCAATTTGCAACCTACTCTATTCCATATAAACTAGGGATTTAGGATTGCTTGTCATGATTTCATTATACAATGAAAGTTCCTCAATAATTAACTGAGTTTTAAAAAACATCTCTGATCAAAGGAACCTTGCCTACTTGAGTTCTATAAATCTCGTCAGACCACTTTTTCACGAGTTTTATTTCAAAGTTATACCCACTCATATCAATGTAATAAGGATTAGCTTCACCTTGATTAAATATAGATAAAGAGTTAGTTAAAGCTTGAACAAACAAATTCCTTCTCCCTAGCACTCCTAGCATATTTTCCATTTTGACAAACAAAGTGTTCACATCATCTACCGAAGCAATTAGTTGCAAAACTTTCTTTGTGCGATAATTTAAAAACTGAATTTCGTGAGCCAACGCTTCCAAATCAAAAACACCAGTCTCTTTGAATGAACGGCACAGGGAAGCGTAAGCCCGAGGAGCAGAGTATTGTGTGTCGCCAAGGTGAATAATATCCCCACTACGACCTGAAAACTCGAATTGTTGGGTCTTCGGTCCTGGTCCGTCTAAATTGGGGCGACGGATCATCCTGTCTCCCGATTTAAACCTCGGAAACGGTACTTCATGGCCATGAAGTCGAGTCACAACCAACTCACCTTCTTCGCCTTCAGCAACCCAACGTCCCTCCTCATCTACAATCTCAATCAGATGCAGCCCTGGAACAGCAGCCAAATAAGGAGATTCTGGCTTCAACTGCAAGCCAATAGCTTCGTTTTGAACCGTAGCAAAGTAGCTCAAAATTTCTAAATTGGGATAAAGCTCTTTTAGCTCAACTTGCTTGCGAAGTGGTATTACCCCACTACCGTACATTGCTACGCGGAAACTTTTTCTTGCTTCTTCATGCAAGCCAATGCCAAGATCGCTCAGGATAGCGATTCCTGCCGAAATTGCCATAATCGCTTTCGGTCCCTCATACGACATTATGTGTTGAAAGACTTCTTTCATGACCGGACCTGCGCCAAGATAGTTGATACCTGGGATGTGCTGCAAAACACCACCAACCATCGTTCCGCTACTCCACATCTGAAAATCTGCCAACGTGGTAGCAACCCACTTCGGATGATCTCCTGCTAGGTAATCACCTAACATATATTCGCCGATGAATTCTCCCGCAATTTTATAAGTGTCTTGTAACTCTCGTAAGGAATAAACCATTTCAACAGGCAAGCCACTACTGGTTCCACCACTGGCAACAATTTCAAAACCGCCATAGCTTAAAGGGACGACCATACCTGGTCTAGACCCCATAAAAACCTCACCCATGACACTTTTATCAGAGATAGGCATTTGCTGCCACTCCTCGAAATTGCGGGGAGTTCCCTTCAACTCTGATTGCTCAATACGTTCTTTCCAAAAAGGATTGAGCATTAAAGTATTTGTCATTTGTTGCAAACGGCGCAACACTAAAGCATTTTGAATAGAGTGGTCAATTTCACTGTATTTCGTCTCGCAAAGGCTTTCGCATTTCTTCATTTTTTCAAAGAATGAAGGCAGTTTTACCACTTCATCAATTGATTTCGGCTCCAACTCATTAGGTGGAATTAACCGATTAACCAACTCTTCAGGAGATATAGAAATTGATACCGATTTAGTTTGAGTCATGACATTTCTCTTCATTTTTTGGGTTTTGTATTTAGTCATCAAATTTTTTGCTTGGTGAGTAATTCTTGTCCAGTTTTTCTGATTTCACTCAGTAACATACGGAAGTGATCAGTATCGATCTGATGATTCATAAAAACGACGCGCAAGGCTCCGATTCCATCAATATCAACTTTCGAGATGAAGAATTTTCCTGCTTCTCTAAGCCGATTTCTAATTGCAACCTGAAAATCAGGAAACTCTCTCTCATACAAATTTGAGGGTAGATAACGAAAGCAGAGAATGTTAGCTTCTGGTTGATGAAGCGTCTGGAAATCCGGTTCATCTTTCAGTATTCGATAAGCTTGCTCGGTTAACTGACACAGATATTCAATCTTGTCAGCAAACAACGCTTTTCCATAAAGCGCCCATAATACCCACAGGTTCATGATCAGCGGTCTTTTTGTACACTCAAAATTCTGTTGTGCACTATCGAACTCAGTATAAAGATCTGGCTCTTTTTCGAAGACATAACTGGCATTCTGACGGAAGGCTCCATAGCTCTTTTCTTTGTTCTTGTAGAAAAGAAGGGTACACACCGCAGGCAAAAACATCATCTTGTGTGCGTCCCAGACAAAGGAATCTGCTTTTTCAATTCCTTTCAATTTGTAGCGCAACTGATCACAAACTAGTAGGCTAGCACCGTGAGCGCCATCGATATGAAGCCAGAGATTTTTCTCTTTAGCTATCTCCGCTAGTTCTTCAATCTGATCAAAAGCTCCCACTGACGTGGTTCCTGCAGAAGCCACCAGACAGAAGACCTTCAACCCTCGTTCCTCTGCCGCTAATAGCGTAGGTCGCACTTTCTCTATACAAATTTGCTTTTCTCGGTTAATAGGCAAGCGGACGATCTGCTTCTCTCCAATTCCCAATATGCCCACAGCCCGACAAACACTGTAATGTGCATCCTCACTTATAGCGATCGCCGGACGATATTGCCCTTCTACTCCAGAAATCCCTTCAGACCAAATCTGGGGAAACTTATCATTCCTAGCTGCCAAGAGGGCTGTCAAATTACCTAGTGTTGCCCCGGAAGTCGTTACCATAGCAAAACGCTCTGGCTCCCAACCAATGAATCGGTTCAACTCATCGGCCATAATACGCTCAACCACGTTCGGCAACTGTCCGGCTTCATAAAACGACGACGGCTGATTCACAATCGAGCTGATAAAATCAATAACACCTGCCAAGGGAATCACACCGGAAAATTGTCTCCCCATATACCCTGGCGAATGAACTTGTATCCCGGTTTTAATATACAAGTCAATAATCTCCCCTAGCTTTTCTTCATCTAAGGAAGCAATGCACTCGTGTTCCTCAGTCATCAAATCCTTTGCCGCTTGTAACAGCTCATAAGGATTGGTCAGCGCCAGACCCCGTATTGAGGAGTCTGCCAAATATTTTTCCAATTTAGAGATAACAATCTCTGCATTTTTCCGAAACAACTTCGGAGCAAAAACATCGCGCTCCAGCTCTGTTCGTTTCTCAGTATTTAGCTCTTGATCGAAAGAGTCTAAACTGATTCCGATAAAATCTGTACTGGATAAATACATTAAATAGTCTCCTGAGCGTTACAGCCGTCTAAGTAAGTCGGCGGGAAAAATTCTAACTATGTAACGAAAGATAAAGAATTCTGACTGGAGTGAAATTTAACACGCTGTGTACGGTAGTTCCCTCTTTCTCTTCTAGCTTGAACACCATCAATTACTGAATAAGCTAGGTCTAACTCATCGTCAAACATTTTTCCTGCTAGTTCGTTTTTTTTGAGATGTTGCCATTCCAGTTCAATTGGATTCATCTCAGAACAATATTTAGGTAGGTTGAGCAATCTTTGGGCCTCTTGGGTGGCGGCGAAAAGCTCTCAATAATTTTTACTCGATAGCCTGGTAGCAAATCAGGCATTGTTGCGTTCAGATGCCGAATTGTAGCTTCCATTTGTCCAGCGACCTCTCTGACTAACTCCCCATTGATAGTCGGTTCGATACCATTGATTTTGTTGTAGACCGAGGTAACTCAAACACCTATTTCTTCAGCAGATGCTTGGTGGGCTGCATGTACTGATGGGTGGACTCCGCAGACGACAAGGCGAATCTTATTGACGACTGTGGAGAATAATAACTCGCGAGTGTACTGGGTTTTTGTACTACGTTCAAACAGTTCATCCAGAATTTGGGGACATAACGCTTTTTCTAAAAGCCCACGAACCATCACGGAAACTGGACTTTCTTTTATAAATCGCTCAAACACCTGCCAAGCGCAACATTTCTCTTCTCCACCCAACAAAGTTTCACCTATGCATGAGCAAACTACAAATCAAGCCATTACACAACACCTTGAAAGGGCTAGTCCTAAAGTTGAAGTTCAGGGTTTTGCATATGTGACACTAGCGTAAATTCTGTTAAAATAAAAGCGCAACTTTGCAGCAGAACTGACAGTTGTGCCCAAAGATTGATCGCAAAAGGTATTGATAAACTCCTACTCACC
The DNA here is from genome assembly GCF_059505445.1 of Brasilonema angustatum. Classification (NCBI taxonomy): domain Bacteria; kingdom Bacillati; phylum Cyanobacteriota; class Cyanophyceae; order Nostocales; family Scytonemataceae; genus Brasilonema; species Brasilonema angustatum. The sequence continues at coordinate 9,532 of NZ_JCACKO010000089.1, forward strand.
TTACACTGGTGGAAGATTACCTATCTCCTTTATCTTCTTTCTTGGCTTAAGCGGTTTTTTATAGCGATAATCTTCTGGTGAGAAAGAAGTAATCACTTTTGCTAAACAGCTCAAAGGGTGAGTGCTGCGTCAGTCGGCACAACTTTTGCATATGCAAAGGCGAGTGCTGACATAAAAGAACAGTGAACTTCTAAAGCGGGTGTTATATGACCATAAAATTCAAGATTTCTAGCTGCACAGGCATCGTGAGCAACAGTACACTCAAACTCAAAGTCGTTAGCAGCACGAGTCGTTGCGTCTATACACATATTACTCATTGCCCCACAAATCACCAATTTTTTAACCCCGGCATTATGTAAATCATTAAGAAGAGTAGTCTGACGAAAACTATTTGGGTACGCCTTTTGAATAATCTTTTCATCTCCTCGGGGTTGAACCGATGGATGAATCTCAGCACCATGAGTTCCTGCAACGAAAAACGGTGCATTAGGATCTTTGGCAATGTGTTGAACATGAAAAATTGGGTGATTCCTCTCACGAAAAGCTGCAAGCAATCTCGCTGCATTTAGCGATGCTGCATCCATTCCGACAAGTTCCCATTTCCCAAGTGGGAAATAATCTACCTGAATATCAATTAGAATTAGTGCGGTTTCCATGACATAATATCCCAAAAAAACTCAAATCCAACTCTCTTGTAACATGAAAACAACCACAATTCTCACTAACATTTATCCAAATATGAAAAACAAAGTAATAATATTATTTTATCGAAGAATAATATTATTGTTTTTCTTATGACAGGAACTTAGTGATATTTCTGATCAATTGTTACTGCACTACCTCCATTATGGATTTGTACCCCTAGTAGCCTAATTCATCCAGCAACTATGCAACGCCAAATTTCTTATCTAAAACTGTGTTGTTCTCATTGTGTAGATGCACCTAATATTCTCTCTTTCAGACATTTTTCAGTTACCTGATAGTTTTTATGCAGTTAATTTGATGATTCTAAACTGACAATATCACACTACTTATCCAATCATATCGACTGTTAAGTTTTTTAAATAGCTTTTTTCACATTTTGTCGGAAAACGTATAAGTGTAGTTTAAAAGATGTTCTCAATGTGAGTTTTCTCCCTTGATTAATAACCCAAGTTGCGGGTTATCTAGTTCAGACACATCACAAGGGGAGCGATTGCCTTCGGCAGAGCTTCGCTTAACGCCTACAACAAAATGGCGGATGCGCGTTAAATATTTTTCGGTTATTTAAATTAAAAAACTCATTCAACCGACGATTACACAGTCTCTCAATATTAATCAATGATTTGTTTCATCAAATAGAAATGATACTCAAAGAAATTAGTGATTCCACAGAATATCTTTTAGACTCATTTGCGTAAGTCCTGGTAGCATTACTTGCGTTTTTCCAAAATTAATACATGCAGTCACTTATGAGGAATTTTTACTTAAGCTGCAAGCATTTATTTTTGCTTTTACTCTTCAGCAAGCTTTTGTTAAATGAGTTTTTTAAACAACCTAAAAATATTTAAGTAATTGAAGACGAAATCAAGCTTAACCGTGGATGCGCTACGCTTAACGCCACTTTGTTGTAGGCGTTAAGCGAAGCTCTGCCGAAGGCAATCGCTCCCCTTTTGATGTGTCTGAACTAGATAACCCGCAACTTGGGTTAATATGATATATTCAGTACTAGCCCAAGATGCCTAAAACATGACCTAAATGAGGAGGCGGGTTCAGTGATAACCTCGAAGACCGTCGTAGGTGACAACTCTTTCAATGCGACAGATCGATTAGCTGTGATTAACCTCCTGTACAGCTACGGCTACTTCTTTAATGAAGCTAAATTAGAGGAATTCTCAGATCTGTTTGCAAAATCGGCATCAATAGAGCTAGGGCAAGGAAACAACAGGACTATCATGAATCTGTCCCAGTGGAGAGGATATATCTCAAGTCTGCAAGAGTTCTCTAAGCAACAGCAAATCCAGCCTAGGCATGTCCTGAGTGCACCCAGGTTCGACAGTCAAACCGATGATAAAGCGAGTGGACAGGTCTATTTGCAATTGTTTACTACGAAAAATGACACAACATCGTTGGTAACCACTGGTGTCTATGAATTTACAGCAGTTAAACAAGCAAATGAATGGAAGTTGAATCATTGGGTTGTAAAGCTGGACTCATCGCTCAATGGGGTAGTGGGCAGATAGCTGTCATGGAGCATTCTTGACAGGTTAAGATCATCAACAATTTGTCAATCTCACTGGCGATTATGTGTGGAATTTGAAACAGGCAACCAGTTTTGACAAGTTGCGACCTTTGCGGGTGAAGGAAAATAAATATCGCTGAAACGCTTGTTAGATAAAGGTTTCACCCTTAGCGTACAATTTTCCCGTTTTGGCACGGTGACGCCTTGTTGGATAGTGAATACGGATGTGCGCCATTTGTTTTGAAAACCGCTAATATTCGTGCTGATAAACTAGTGCGTTTGCGCTCAAATCTTTGTTTTTGGACTGCACCACCAGAATATTCAGGAAGAGGAAGACCTCGGCTTCATGGCAACAAATTTAAACTTAACGAATCTGACACCTGGATTGAACCTGCCCAAATAATTAACGTAAATGACTCAACATTGGGGTTATTACGAATTCGCGTGTGGCATGATTTACATTTTAGAAATGCAGCAAAACACTCAATATCAATTATTTTGGTTGAGCGTCTAAATGAGGATGGTTCCATTAGGGTGTTTAAACCTTTGTGGTTGGCATGGGTAGGAGAACAAATGTCCGCTTTAGATCAAGTGTGGCGACTTTATCTACGACGCTTCGCGGTTGATCATTGGTATCGATTTCTCAAACAACGTTTACATTGGACTGCTCCTAAATTTGCTACACCTCAACAGTGCGAACGGTGGAGCGATTTAATGCCAATGATTACTTGGGAGTTGTGGTTAGCCCGTGATATCGTGCATGATAACCCTCTACCTTGGCAAAAATCAATTGATACATTCACACCTGGAAGGGTTGCTCAGTCTATGGGGGGAGTTTTAGCGAGGATTGGCACACCTGCGAATCCTCCAAAACCTCGTGGAAAATCTCCTGGTTGGAAAACAGGTCAGCCACGTCAACGTAGAAACCGATGCCCAATTGTGAAAAAAGGTACTTCTAGACCTCGTAAGCAAGCCACGAAATCTGCTTAGTTTAAGTATCTTTTTGATTTTTTAGTGCAGACTTCTTTAACTCAGCATCGCTGGGTCGTTTTCCATGTCCTAGTCTAAAGTCCAGTAGAACAAATCTATGCGTAAAAGAACAAATTGATTTTGACTACTTGTGAGATTTTAAAAAACAGCGCCTTGGGTGCGATCGCCTCCGACGGGGCGTCCATAACCCAATACAGTTCAGTGACTAAATAAGTGACTTGACAAATTTTTCAAATCTATCCATTCCCTTTTCAATTGTTGCCATATCGGTGGCGTAGGAAAGGCGAATATTGTCATCACCAGCAAAGGCGATTCCAGGAATAACTGCTACTTGCTCTTTTTCTAGCAACTTGTTAGAAAAATCCAGAGATTTTAGTCCTGTTTTGCTAATGTCGGGAAATAGGTAGAAAGCGCCGTCTGGTTTTGGACAAGTCAGCCCAGGAATAGCGTTAAGTCTTTCATACATGACTTCTCGTCGTTTGGCGAAAGCTTGTAGCATTTCTTCGACACAATCTTGCGAACCTTCCAAAGCTGCGATCGCCCCATATTGAGCAAAGGTACAAACATTCGACACACTATGGCTTTGGATAGTAATTGTTGCTTTAATCAAATCAAGTGGTCCTGCCAAATATCCGATGCGCCATCCTGTCATGGAGTAAGCTTTGGCAAACCCATTGCTGATAATAGTTCGCTCAAAAATCTCTGGTCCTAGCGAACCAATGCTGACCTGTTTGGCACCATCGTAGAGAATCTTCTCATAAATTTCGTCGGAAACGACAAGAATGTCAGTCTCAACGATAATTTGGGCGATCGCCTGAATTTCCTCTGGTGTGTAAACCATACCAGTCGGGTTAGATGGCGAGTTGAGGATAAAAAGCTTTGTCTTGGGCGTAATCGACTTACGCAACTGTTCTGGTGTAATTTTGTAACCTGTCGAAACATCTGTGGGGACAATCACAGACACTCCACCAGCAAGCGTCACCATTTCCGGATAACTTAACCAGTAGGGCGCGGGGATGATGACTTCATCTCCTGGTTCAATCAGCGCCAGTATTAAGTTAAACAGAGAATGTTTCCCACCGTTGGTAACGATAACATTTTCTGCTTTGTAATCAAGACCATTGTCAGTTTTTAACTTGCGAGCAATGGCTTCTCTTAACTTTGGTTCCCCAGATGCAGGTCCATACTTGGTTTTACCTTCGTCCAAAGCTTTCTGTGCAGCAGCTTTGACGTGCGCTGGACTATCAAAGTCCGGTTCTCCAGCGCTAAAACTACAAACATCAATTCCTTCTGCCTTCATTGCCTTAGCCTTGGCTGTAATAGCTACGGTTATAGAATGTGCTACTTGACTTACTCGTTGCGCCAGCTTCATGTCATTCGTTTGGTAAACTTCTGAGTTGCTTTACAATATCAGTAGACTCGCTCTCTGTAGCTTTTTGTAGAGATGAAAGAGTCAATTTTTTCAGCCAATATTACAACACACCACTTTCATCGTTTCATATTTTGCGCTTTTTCAAAATATGATAACTATTTCTTATGAATTGAGTATTTTATAATACTTACTTTTCTGTAGTTATTTGTGGGTAATACCTGCGGCGTGCGTCGCGATCGCCCTTTTTGGAAAACTTTTTGGTTTACTGGTTATTGGCTTTTTTGCATCAGCTTTACGCGCACATGTGGGTCATGAAATTGCCTATCCTTCCCTTATTCCTTTTTCCGTGACCTGAATCCTTACCAAAAAACCATAGTACACCGTTTCCATATAATTTTTTTCAGATCAAATTTATAAATTTATTTTTTAGAAAAATATTTCACATTTCTTCAAAAATCTTGAATATTGTTAACATTTCTTCAAAAATCTTCAATCACCTTACAAAACGTGGGCTAGGAATTGCACCATTACGCTAGTGTTTCCTAACTCTGGTTATTGTAACGTTACGATAACCAGAGGAATTCAAGAATTAGCTCTAACAAACTTGTAAGTAAAAGCCAGTGAAGCCTGGTAAGAAGTAACACTTGTCCCAATCCTGTTGACAATAAAAAGCACTTGGTTAGGGTTGGTTACGTACTGATAAATATTATTGCTCACCCTTTTATAGTTACCGATGCCAGTGCCATTGGCATCTCCAGTATCTAGCGTGGTAGCTGTCCCCGATGTATTTGTCCATTGCAGAGTAAACGTTAAGTAATTGCTGGAATTGCTGGTTCCTGCCCGTGGAGATAGCATAGCCACATAACTTTCTAGCCACAAAGTTGTAGTGCCAATAGGGAAAACTTTTGATATTTGCAGTGGGAAAGTTGCGGAGTTGGAGGGGAAAGCTACGTCGAAGGTGACGGGCTGCGATCGCCAAACATTAGCCCCTCCTCCATCAAACTCCCAAGGTTGGGGAGCGTAACTTGGCTCAAACCATAAATCCTTGTCACCTGGGTTACTTGGCAAACTAGCGCCAATCGACAATCCTTTACCAGCAAACTTTTGAGTTTGCAAAGTTGAATTAACAAAATCCATCTTCATAGGTTAACCCGCAGCGACTAATGTCCACGTACCTGTTAAAGTTTGCCCAGCAAAATTAAACGTCATTGTATTTGCATTAACTGTGTTTGGCTGTATTAAGACACCATCGCCATTATTATCCCATACTGACCAAAGCAGTGGTTTCCGTCCCAGTCCATGTGCCCATGTATAAACGCCACTGCTCAAGCTGGCGTTAGTGATGTCTTGAGTGACTATGCTCACCACTGCCTTCTCAGCACCTGCTAACCCTGACATAAACTTTTGAGTTGTTTCACTCCAGTAGAAACGCGCAGTCGCCAACGTCCCACGATTAACTTCTATTCCTCCATCTTCTGTAGGGTTAGAACCTGTAAAATTTGAGTTCAGTCTGATAATGTTATCAGCTATCTCTACTTGCTCAGAGTTGACAATAGTTTGTGTCCCTTGCACCGTAAGGTTATAGCAGATGATATCAGCAAGTCCAGTGTTAGCAAGGTTCCGTACTGCCATTGCACCAGACATATCTACAATGCGAAATCCTGTGCCCGTGTTATTGACCGCAAAGGATGCGCTACTAGTACCTGTGTCAGTGTTTTGAACGTGAAACCGAGAATCATTACCCGCTGCTACTGTTGTACCAGTTGTCCCAACTGGCAATCTCGCTATAGCAAAAGTTCCCGAAGTAATCTTTCCTGCATCTAGCGCAGGAATATCAGAGCTATCCAGCGTTCTAAAGGTAGGAGCGCCAGTGCCACTACTGGGTGCTGCAAGTACCGTATTTTGAGCTTGATTTTTCCACGCGATCGCAATGCTTCCGTTAGTTGTTACTGGCGAACCAGTGACGTTAAATTCGGATGATGGCGCAGTAACTTCAACACTTGTGACTGTGCCTCCACCAGTAGCGATTGTTGCCCACTCCAACGTGGTTGCTGAACTTGCTCTTAATACTTGCCCAGACGTAGGTGCAGAAGTTGGTACGGCTAAATCTATATTCTGGGTTAAACCTGTGGCGCGAATAATGAGCGAGTATGCGCCACTCAATATTTGAACGATTGCCTGTTTCACAGGGTAATCCTCTACAATACGCTTATATTATTATCTATTGCTTTTGGTTATGGTAACTTTACGATAACGAGGTATGACAGCAGTACTGCATTTAACAAACAATGAGCACCCAGGTAGAAGATATGCCATAGAGCAAGGTGCAAACTTTCGCAAAGTGACATTCATGCTTGACAGGGATTTGACTGGGTGGACAGTGAGAGGTGAAATCCGGACAGACTACAGAGAGAACAACGGCTTGGTTATTGCTGAGTTTGATTTTGACCCATTAGAGTATAAGCCAGTTGTCATTTGTGGGATGGCGGTGCAGCGATCGCTTGTAATCCCGACTCTATCATCAAGCGTGACCACCTCAATGGGTACGGAATGGGTGAGCAGACGCATGACGCAAAGACGCAATGCAAGTGATCAACCACAAATCGGGAGAAACGTTTGGGTGTATGATGTAGCGGCTTTTACAACTGGTGAGCGGATGCGAATCTCACAAGGGTTTCTAGAAGTAGATTTGGAGGTCACGGCATGAGGCGCTTAACGTGCGATCAATCTGTCCAGCCCATATCACAAATTGCAGTAACGTCTGATGACAACACTGAATACATCGAGATAGTAGATAATACAACGCTTATTCAAGTAGGAGCAGGGAGCGGTGGCAATGGTTCCCTTGTTGATTACCGCATGGGTTTTACCCAGGCAGATCTTGTTGGAGATTTAATCCCAGTCCCGCACAATTTGCTGGCGTCAGATGGAGTTGTATCTATAACCCTGGTAAACAATGATATGGAGGAAGTAGAGCCAAGCAACGTAATTTTTATTAGCGAGAATATTGCACACGTATCTTTGGAAGGATATACGCCAATTCCTGAGACTTGGTACATTAGAGCATTATGAGAGAAAAAGACATTGTTTTAGTTTTAGAAAACCTCAACTACTATAGTGGCGAGGGCTTTTGGAATACCGCAATATTGCCAAAAATCGATGAAATAACCGAGTCAGATCGCAAGGTAATGGCGCGGGTAAAACGTTTATTTCAGGTATCAAATAAGTGTCGTGAAGTGGTAGTGCGCCATCGTAATGCACTTTATGGGAACGCGCCAACTTGGTACATTGTGAATCAAATGGGTGAGCGCGACAGTAGTTCGGTGGGGAAAAATCTGGGTGAGACTTTGCGTAGGTTGCAAGCGCAATGGCTCCGCATGAGCATTGGTCGTTACACCTGGCACACTGACCCTGTAGCAAAAGCGATAGATGATGCGCTTATAACTGGTTACGGTTACTTAAGAATATGGAGTCCTGCGAAGTATGCCAATAGCCCTAATCTTTTACAGCGCGTTGGCTTGCATTCTCCAAACCCTGACTCAGTTAACCTTGTGCTTGACGATGACGGGTTTATTGACCGGATAGAGTACTTTTTTTCAAAGGATGAAAAAAGCTATATAGAAGTTCAAGAACTGGATGAGCAGGGACATACGGTTTTTCGCTGGGAAGATGAGGACGGTAAAACTGTCCCGATGGATGATTCTGGTACAGAGGAAATAAAGTTAAACCTAGGCGGACGTTTCAGTATCTTTGAGATACAGCGAGCACCACTTATCACTGAAACTGTGAAGCGATCGCAGAACGGGATTAACCACGCATTAACAATGGTGCCCACTAACATTGAGTTTGCGGGTTTCTTGTCCCATATAGTTCTTAACGGATTGCCTCCTGGGGAGTACCAGGACTTTGATGGCAGGGATGTTTTTATCCCTAAAGAAGAGTTGATCGCATCACCTGGTCGGACGGCTTTTGTTTCTGGGATACCTCAGTTTGACGAATCTGGGCGCGTTACTGGTTACACCACACCATCCATCACAAGCAATGATCCAGTAGATATCACTTCACTAGTAAATAGCTACAAGCTTTTCTGTAGCGTCATTTACGAGAATTGCAACCAAGGACATATACTGGGGCAAGACATGATAGTGTCTGGCATCTCGCGACAGCAGATGCGAGCAGATTTCAAAACAGCCTTATCCTTGGACAAAATAATGATAGAAGCAATCTTGGCGGATTGCTGGATGGCAGCTTTGCTTATGTTGATGCAAGGGCAAGCAAAGATTTTAAGCAATTATGATATTGCAGTTAATATCCTCTTAGATTTAGGAGCACCATCCCCAGAGGAAAGGAAAGACATCCGCGATAACTATGCAGCAGGACTTTTAAGTAAGCCAACGGCTATTAGTTTGCAAGGATACGTTGACAATGCTGAAACGGAGGTTGCAAATATTGAGAAAGATGCGATCGCCAACGTGGAAGCTGGAAAGGGCGCGGCTGATATACTAGACCTGAGTGAACACCAGCCTAAAGGCGAAAATCAGGAGGATGCAGCTTGAAGATATATTTAAAGCGCCTTTTTCACAAGATACGAGTTGGATAAAGTCATAAGCACAAATACTCAAATTCATTATTTCCTAACAATTTAAAACGGACTGAGATTAAGCATCTGATGAAGTTTTGAAGTCTAAAATCACCGAGATTACTGCGGTTCTAAAAATGTTAAGGACAATGATCGTACACAACCCAGGAAGACCGGGATCATAGACAGTATCAACAAATAAAATCTAATCAACTAATAGTAACTAAGAAAAAATAGCCGTGTCTTATTTCAATCATAGTAGTTGAAACACTTCATTTATCCTAACAATAGTTTAGACAGTACTCTTTGACTCAAAGTAAAATAGCACTTGGTTTTGGGTACATTCGGGTACAAATCTCTGCTAATCTACTGTTATCCGACTGAAAAATTACTTATAATCTAGATGGGGTAAGACTTATGACGAATTCTAAAACCACTGACACAACCGCAAATGTACCCAAAAGTACCCAGAAAATAGAGGGAGTA
>NZ_JCACKO010000090.1:0-18789 GCF_059505445.1 Brasilonema angustatum
CTAAAACTTAGATAAGTAAAAAGCGCTCTCCTGAAAAGGGGGGCGCTTTTTGCATTGGTTGTTTTCAAACTCATTCCAAACTCGTATCTACGTTTTTCCTCCCCTCCGGGGAATTCAAAGGAGGCATAGACCGCTGCGCTAACAAAATTCAAAGTATGCCCTGCGGAGACGCACTCGCGTGCCGCGAGTGCGTCTCCGCAGGAGATACAAAAAAAAGAATTCAAAATTCGCTCCTGCATGAATTGATAATTTTGAATTTGAGCGTGATCGTGTGGAGAGGGTTGGGGTGAGATCAAGCAGGAATTATAAGTAATTAAGCGGACATAGTATAATGAGTATAAGTGACTAGGAATTAACTGACAGTTCCTAGCCTAATTAATTGGGATAAGCAACGCTACATCTTCTTATAATTCGCGCCTTCTCAGTAAATATGTCACAACAGATACACAACCCATCCCCGTGTCCACCACCCATAGCCCATCCGGCTGACGATAATAATCTTTAATTCGCTTAGTTGATTTCGCTTCTGCCAATTGTGCCAAGTCCTCATCACTTGGTTGAGGATAGTTTGGTAATGGTTTCCCCCAATTCTCTGGTTTTCTGCCGTTCTTGCACGCCGCTACAAATACTGCTTCCGGGGAATCAACTCGCTTCCACGTACGTAAAGCTTCTTTAAGGTAGGCTAAAGCTCCTGGTACATTTCGCCAGAACTTGTTGATAACCGCTATTATCTCCTGATTGAGGCGAAAGGCTGTTGCACATGGGATTTGACGCAGTTGGTTACAAATTTCTCCGACATCTTCTTGAGGAGGTTTTTCTACAGGTTCCGAGGCGGGGGCGGAAAGTGTGTCCGAATGAGTCAATGGTTGTGTTGATTCACAGCTATGATTTTGTTCTTCAACGAAGCGCAGAATCGTGGATTGTTCTACATTGCTTGGCGAACGAGTCTCAATCGTTTGTTCAATCGTCGTCACATCCTTGGGTAACGTCTTTGAATCTTCTTCTACAAAATTTCTCCTCGCAGCAGCATGTTGTTGTGTAGAGAATTCTTCTGTAGAGGAATCTTTGATATCATCTGTCCAATTTGACCTACTCAACGTGTCACAATTGACGTCCTCCATGTGTTCATTTTGAATAAAGGTGTCTACAAAATTCCTCGCCGCCGCAGCATATTGTTGTGTAGAGAATTCTTCTGTAGAGGAATCTTTGATATCATCTGTTTGAATGAACCTCTTTATTAAGTTTCTCCTCGCGGCAGCTTGTTGTTGCGTAGAGAATTCTTCTGTAGAGGAATCTTTGATATCATCTGTCCAATTTGACCTACTTGACGTGTCACCATTGAGCTCCGTAGTGTGTTCATTTTGAATAAAGGCATTTACCGCTTCGATGTTAACTGTGTACCAGCTAACTTGCCACCAAATCGAAGCACACATCTTTTTCACTGAGATCAACCCAAGTTTCTTTAGTTTCCTAACAGCTCTTCTAACTGTGCTAATGGATAATCCCAATTCTTCTGACCATGCTTCATATGTCTTCCAAAACCACTTGACGCCATTGATTGTTTGGCCTCCGCGTACGGTCATCCAGTAATAGCTTTGCTGGAGAAAAGTCGCTTCACTACGTCCTATCCTGCGTGCAAGTGAAGAGGAGTAGAGCAGATGCCGTCCGGAAATCAGGAGTTTACTCATACTGCTAACTCCTTAAAAAAGTGGATTAGATTTTTGTTGGCATGGTAGCTTGTAGTTCTTACAAGCTGGTGAAACTCTTGATAGCAATTAGGGCAAATCCTAACCGTTTTTTCTCCACCCTCTGATTTAGAAATCGGGTAGTGGTGCGTATCCAGTATTAGTTGATGCTGATCTTGGAGTTGTTCTTGATTTTTTGGAAAAATGCAACTGTTCATGATACTTCCTTTGGTGGTGAAGCATCTGACTCTAGATTTTCTTCCGATAGTTAAAGTTGTTAAGCAAGAAAGTCCATCTACTTTGCCGAACAGGAGTGGGATGAATTGCATTTCCCCCAAAAGGGAAGTGCAAAAGCTGTTAACCAAGATGGCACTGCGTAAATACACGTAAATAAGCCAAGATTGGTAACTCGCCCTCAAGATTGTTTCCCAACCTCCCAACGGGGCACACGCGAACTACAGCTTTACGAATTTGTCTGGAACGACGCGCTACGGGTCTGTCAGACTGGAATTGACGCTTAGGCTCTTCCTTGAGGGCGCGATTTTCATCCGCTAAAAGCGGTGGGAGTGTCCATTGAGAAGACAAGTCAATCCATTGCTGGGAAGAATGTGACTTTATCAGTTACCAAGGAAGCGCAGTATCAGTTATCAGTTTCGTGTCCCGTTGGGTCTAAACAGTTATCAGTTAACAGTTATCAGTTATCAGTTTTTACTGTTCACTGTTCAGTGATTGAAAAACCCCAGCAACTACTGCGTTGCTGGTACTTGCGGGGAGCATCGATTGTGGGCGGGCAATGCCCGACGCCCCAGATGTGGCGTGTTGAATCCCCGCAAGTACCTGTTAACTGTTCACTGTTCACTGTTCACTGTTTGAAAGTCTTTCCCCTTTTATCTATGGTGGAAGAAAATTAAGAGCCAAATGCCTTGAGCAATTTCTTAAAAAAAGGCATATGATTCTTCCACCCTTGTGTGCTAACATGTAGTCAACAAGGGTGGGTTAACAACAAAGCCGTGATATTAAGCGAGCAACCGTTTGGTACTGTCACCTCTCACAGTTCGAGTACCGAAATTGGTTAAATTCTTGTGGTAAGAAAACTCACCTAATACTTCTGACAATGTCATAACTGCTGCTCTTCAAAACCCAGACAATCATTGATGTCGGTTTTGATTGACGTTTCAACGGGAGCATGGGAGCGGCTATCCGCTCTACAACACTTGGACTAAAGTTAGACAGAATGGAACACTGTTAGACCGTAGCCCGGATTGCTTCTTGCAACAGGCCTGGCAGTGTCGGCACTCACCAGTCCACAAGCTTAAATTCGGATAGAGCTTATCCTATTTCAAATTGTATGTTCCGTTTTTTATTGACATGTTGTCGTTAGATTAACATTTTTCTGGTATTTTTCAAAGAGAAATTGCTGAGAAGTTTTGCTCTCTTGTTCCCATGCTCTCGGGCGCGAACCCAGTTATGCTTCAGTTGCAAATCGCATCAATTCTTTGAGTCGCGCTCCGTTTTTGTTCTAAAACCAGGGATACTCAAGGTTTGGACAGCACGACGTAAGGTTTGTTCGCCGCGTCGGTCATATCTTGCAGTCAAATCTGGCGATGCATGACCAGCCAGCCTCTGGACTGTAGAGATGTCTACACCAGAGTCGAGCAGTTCGGTTATAAAAGTTCTGCGGAAATCATGAGCCGAAAAATGACCTACCCCCGCTTGTTCACCGCGTTTTTGCAAAATGAACAGCACCGCCTGGGGCGTTAGCCGTCGCAGCACCACGCAGCCGGCTTTGTTGACATGACACAGCAGGGAACCGGACTCCTCACCTCGGATGCCAAGCCAGTCTTGTACGACCTCAATTGCTGCATCCGGTAAATACACCGTGCGGTTTTTCCCTCCTTTACCACCCCAGACTTTTATCGCGCCAGTGCTAGAGTCAAAGTCATTCAAGTTTAAATTCACGACTTCGCGCCGTCTCAACCCCGACCCGCGCAGAATCGCTATCAACGCCGCATCCCTAAAACCTCCCGGAGTCGGGTCATCAAAGCACACTTGCATCAAATCGGCGATTTCTTTTGACGCTAAAGCGCGTCCCTGTAACTCACTACAGACCTGAACACTTTTGATATCGACAGCACGGGCAAAATCTTTGGCGTCTATCAATTCCAGCCTTAAAGCTTCTTTTAAAACTCTCCTCATCGCACACAGCATTTTATTCGCTGTCGCAGGTGCATACTTTTCCATTAAAATAGTACGCACAAGTGCTGTATGCTTATAACGTAGTGCCGTCCAATCCAGAGTCATGGCATCACAACTCCCATTGGTTAACACCCTAGCAATTGTATCTAAGGCTTGCCGCATCGCCGGACGCGATCCCGGCGCTAGTCCGGATAAATACACGGCTGTGGGATGTTCGGTTAAAGGTGGTGGCGCATTGAGTGCCAAGGGGTTTTTGAGTGCACTCGTTGTCGTGGGTGAATCGCTCATCTACTTATCTGAAACGACGTTCAGGGCAGGTAAAGTCTCGTAAGTCATGAAATCATTCTCTCACCCTTTGGTGTATCACCCCCTCGTATTTTGACTCGGACACTCACAAGCGGTGTCCGCGCAACCTCGCCCACCGCACGGCGGGTGGGGAATTCCGCGCCCCGCAGCGTTCATCTCTGTATAGTACATATATAACTTCTGGAATGTCAACAGGAAAAGGTAAAAAAAGATTGCGTGATATTCCAGTTTTGCACGACGAAAAGAAAACTAGGCATAGCCTACTAATCACACCTAGTTCTTGGGAAAAGTTACAGCGAATTGCCCGAAAGAATGGATTGAGTCTCAGTGAGTATGTCGAGCAGTGGATAATATCTTTAGAGGAAGGCAGGTAAGCTTACCCCCGGCTAGAAGCCAGGGGCTTTCGCCACAAACTTCTAGAGCGAGAATTTCTAGTAGCCCTAAGAAACTAACGATATTGGAAAAGAACTTTTCCAAGTATCCCGCTCTTAGGAATCTCCACAGGCGTGAATTCCCGCAGCTATATTGCAGCAGAAAATTCCCGATGGGAAAACTAAAATCTGAGATTCAAAAGTCACTTTTTCTATCCCTCTTGTTCCCCATTCCCTCACGCATCCGAATGTAGAGATGTGTGGGGATTTTTGTTGCCCCCTTGCTTCCTTGTGGAACTCAATAAAAAAAGCCCGCTCGTGGCGGGCATAACAAAAAGGGTTTAGCTGAATTAATTGGACAGTTAATTGTTAAATATTTTTAATACTGACGTGCGAGCGCTCGGCTACCAAGCACTTCCAACTGCTGCCAATTGACGATTTTTACCAGAGACATTCACAGCAACAGGAATAGCAGTGGATTGTAGAGCAGGCTTATGCTTAACAATATCGTAGACCGCTTCAACAGCAGACTCAATCGAACCTTGTAACCATGCGGGGAAGCGAGAGCAGTGTTCACCAGCAAAGAACAGGGTGTTTTGGGGTCTTTGGGCTTTGAGGTAACTCGCAGATCCATCAGCCGAATTCCAGTGAATCGTGCATCCGCCAGCACTCCACTTGTAGTTGCCCCAGGCGATAGACGCTTTGTCTAAAATCATACCAGGTTCATTCAGTTCGGGGTGAATCTTGCTGACAGTGTTTTGGACGTAGTCAAAGCGCTCTTGTTCGGACATCATGCCCATCCGTTGAGCATCGTCACCGATGGTGTAGCTCGCCAACATCACGCTACCACGTTCGGGGTTGAACTTCACGCTCGGGTAGTATGTTTGACGCACGCCCTCACCACTGAAGGAAGCACCACCTTTGATGCCATCCTTTTCCCAGAAGGACTCGCGAGCGTGAAACGCTACCTTGGTACCGGGACAGTAGACGGTGTTGTGAATGGAATCGAGCTTATCATCATCAAAGCCGCTCAACTCCATCTTACGGAGTACACTGAAGGGGATGGTGCATAATACATAGTCACAACGACGTGTATGTAACTGACCGTTTTCTTTGTAGGTGATTTGGACGTGGTCAAATTGCACGCGCAGCGCCACAACTTCACAGTTACACTTGATTTCACCAGTTATTGAAGTTGCTAAACGTTGGATGAGTTGATCCATCCCACCTTTGAGTTGCAACAAGTCGTGGCTGGTTTCTGTGATGATGTCACCCAGGAAAATATCCAATCCTTGAGAGCACTTTGCCCGGAAGCTTGGGTTTTGAGTCAGGAACGAGTTCAAATCAATCGTTTCACCATCTTCGCTGAAGTAGGGATTTAAATCTAAGCGCTCTAACTCATCCATTAAGTGAGATTGCAAGTCGCGTTCAAATTCAGAACGGAGATTACCAGGAGCGATAGTATTGATGATGGTTTTGAGCCAAGCAGCAAAGGCGCGAGTTTTTTCACTGTAGCGTGTGTCATAAAAAATACCACCTTCTGTTTGTTGGAGGACACGGGGTGCGTCTTTCATCTGAAGCACTTGTCCGTTGATGTTCATCATGGCGTTGCTTTCCTCGAACACTGTCATGAACTTGCACAGTTTGTCAGAAAGTCCCATTTCATGGACGTAATGCAGTGTCATTTCATGTTCGCTGGGGATACGCATTGCTCCGAGTTCTGCGTAGGGTGCATCTGGGGAATTACCGAAGCGGTGTGTCCATACTCGACCACCGATGCGTGGGCTACCTTCTAGAATTTCAACTTCATGACCTAGGCGTTCGAGTTCATATGCTGCTACTAAACCTGCGATACCTGCTCCCAGTATGGTTATTTTTTTACCTTTTTGAAAGTTTACCAGTTGGCATTGCTCAAGTAAAATTTTGGTGTCCATTGTTCCAGCTTCCCTTAGTCGTTTGTGTTGAGTGGGTTTCAACCGCTTCTGATATTTCATAAGGGGGACTAGAGATTTTTATGCACTCAAGATTGGTGAAGGGTGTGACACCTCATACCCATTACGAAACAACCGCTTATAGTGAATTATTTGCTTTTGGGTGAAGTGCCCACTAATCAGAAGCGGATATCGCAAAGCGTCTTTTTTGAATGCTATTGGCAAACAGTGGGGCGGGCGAGTGAGCGTAAAGCGCACTCGTCGAGCGTTCGTAAACGTGCGACGACTACATCAACTTTGAGTCCCCGCTGCCCTCTACCTTATGTTTCGGTCAACTACCGAAACAGTAGTGAGGGCGAGCGTGTAGGCGTAACAAGAAAAGAATTGCTACGTGAGAGTGTACTCGCCCATTAGTTAAAAAATAACCGAACCTTGACAAATAAATAACTCCAATTTTACCCGAACCTCCATGTAAGCAGGGACGAGCGCGGGGTATGGACAACTGAAAACTTGTCACTCTTGTCTTACACGTAAGAAATTGAACAAGCCTTTTTGAAGGATCGCACTTCTTAAGCGCTCTTGTCTAACACGAAAAAAATTGGGCAGGCTTACTACAACGAGTAACCGACTTGCGTTGACAAATCAACTTTTCCCAAGGCTTCCCAATTTTTTAGGGGTCGAGGTCTCTGTAGAGGGAAGGGCAGCCAATTTCTGTTGACTCGAATTCCAACACGATTAATCGTGATGTTAGTGACGTTCTCCCTACACTGACCGCAAGCGGTACAGTGTGGGCTTCTCCAAATCACTTCGGAGAAATTTCCTGCTTCATTGGTCGCGTCTAGATAATTAGATTTGCATCCTGTTATCCCCAACGGGCGTTACCTCCACAGGCAGTTTAGTAGGGGCGCAAGCAAGAGCGCCCCTACTGACATCCCACGGAGTCTTTTGTATGTAGCGAATTTGCGCTCCAAATCCTATGTCTAATTCCGTTTCCCAACGTTTGCACTGTTCACCTACAAAGTAGTCCGTTTGTGTCAAGTGGATGGTCGGCACCAATGTCGCCTATCGAGAGCATTTATTGCTATTGGCATTACTATTATAGACTTTATGGGTGCGTGTTGAGTTCCCGGAGAGTGGAGATTCTTCGATCACCCCACTCCCGTCAATAACCGTTAGTTATTGTTGGTCGGGGCGGGGGTCTAACACGTAAAAAATTTGGGCAACCTTTGTTTGTTGATCTGTCAGCACTTACGAGTATTCGTAGTAATAAGGTTGCCCAAATTTTTAGGGGACAATGCGTCGGGTGCTCGAATCATCTCCCGCCGCCTCTCCCGACACGCTCACGGAGTACCGTTATAGTGCGGGACGAGGGCGCGAAGAAGTTAAGGCTGCCCTTCCCTACGGGGTTCCGACTGGGAAAAAGAGCCAACCCTTATTAGAACGGGTACGCGTCTTGTCTCACAGATTAACGATAACATTGGCTTGGCTCTTTTTCTTGTCCCAAATGCGACTCCAGACAAAGTGCGCCTGACGAGTGCGTCGGAACACAAATCAACTTTTCTCCCAAGGCTTGTTCAATTTCCTCGCCTGACTTTGGCGTCACAAGACGAGACAACCGAAACTACTACTTTTGTTCAGATCCGTCTGCCTGGGGGCACGAAGAGTGGACGTTAAATTAAAATGCCTGCTTATGAGGTTTGACGGGGGACTGGTGACGCATTGGGTGAAGTCTGCCCTTGGGAAGATTCCCAAGGGCAGACTTCACAAAAAAATGGGTCGAACCCTATTAACCCCACGATCAATCTCGGGGCTGACAAAGTGAAGTACCCCACCGCACTCTTTCTATGGGGCAGGGGCGGCAGAATTCGTTAACCGACGGAGCGCGTTGCAAGAGCGCCAAAGTCTGCCGGGGGGAGTATCCCCCCGGCGAGCTTTGCCCCGTAGGGGCGCTGAGTGCCGTAGGCTGGGTTCGATCCATTTTTTCAGTCATTCCCCCGGTGAGAATGCTAGTTTTCCCAGTTTAGTTAAGAGGGGATGAAACAGGAAGTCCAGGAGGCGACTCTTGGAATCCCCACTCTTCGAGCCGTCAGGCTCTTTGGGGAGAATGTCAACAGTACAGCAGACTAAGAGACGATGCAAATCAAAAATTCTCAGGGTGCCGACGAAATCTACAATCCTTTTCAGGAATTATTTTCCAGCGAGCGCAGGCGCACTCTTAGGGAGTGCGTTTTCGTGTTTGTAGATACTGCTTTTACAGCAGGCTACACACAAAAAGAAGTGTTGGAAGCTTTCACAGATTGGTTTTTTCAGAATGATGAGGATAAATTTGAAGAAGTCGTCAAATGTCTTGAGCAAATTGTACAAAGTAGCTACGACTGAAACCCTCCACTTACCTCATCAACCAAAAGCTTAATCAAACGAACACACTCCTTTTTGGATAACTGTCTGGCGGTAGGGATAACATCCTCCGCTACTTTTGGTTTATGGGTTACTTCAGGTGCTTGTCCTCTAACTTCGGCAAGCAACTGCTCAAGAGTTTGTCCGCGAGAGGTGGCGATCGCCTCCAAATTACCCAAATCTGGGATAACTTCTCCGCGCTCCCAGAGTTGTATAGTCACATAGCTTACACCTAAGTCCTTTGCAAATCTCCTCTGGCTTCTCTCTCCCCTAGCTCCCCTAATAGCTTGTGCTAACTTGTTTCGGGCGTCACCATCCATAATCATCTACTGAGTAACAAATTTCTATCATGACGTTGCACTTACTAGAATTTCAAGTTATAAATGTATTTATCAATACTGGTAAGTTTTTTTAGTATATGGCTAGAGCGACGGAAACAGAAAGAATCAACGTAAACATATACATAGACAAAGCTGTCGCCCACAGGTTACACGAGTTCGCTCGGCAACAGGCAATGTGGAAAGGTCGGCTTGTCGAAGCAGCAATTATCGAATATCTCAACAAAATCGAGCCTAGAGCAGGCACGACATGACCTCACTATGTCACGGTGATTCACGCGCTCGTGTGGAAGCTCGCTCTTAGCGCTCGGCGAGAGGAAACACGACACTCGGGACTTTAGTCCCGATCAAGTCTACTAGTAGGCAGTCGCTTGATATAGTCTCGAATTACTTCCGATATCTGTCTATCTGTTGATTCTGCGTACTCTCTGAGCGATTCTAACTCTTTCTCAGATAACCTAACCCTCAACATTTTTTCTCTTGGCATTATCAATGCAGCAATAATAGTGCTACATTAATTCTATGCCGAAATGACGAAAGGCACTGTGGCGGGGGTCTTACACGAAAAAATTTGGGCAGCCGCACCCTTTCGGGGAATTCGCTCGTTCAAAATTCGCTCGTTCAAAATTAAGAACCTTTTTTTTGAATGAGCGAATTTTGCATTTTGAATTTGAGCGGAGCGAGGTGGGCTGCCCAAATTTTTAGGGGCGGCACGTTACGTTCGGAAGCTTCCGAACTGCCGCTGCCACCGGGCGGAAGATTCCGGTAGGCGAGCTTTGCGGGAAACCCGCCCACGGAACTGCCCGAATGAATGCGATGCACTTTTAAGTGCCTTACGCCCTAATCTTTCGCTCTTAGCTCCGGATATAGCTTCTAAGTATGTCAGTTTGCGTTCTACCCTCCTGTTCGCAATAAGCTTTGAGGGCTGGCTGCTGTTCACTAAAAACTCTGCATATCTGGGCAAATCTCTGTATAATTCTGCAGATATGCTGTGATACTCTACTTGTAGTGGTTAAACACATCCGATAGTAACGCCTAGTTAACCGTGAAGGTTAAAAAGCTCGTACTGGGGCTTGTGAACCACTGCACAACAATTGAATACTCTTAAGTCTCGTACTGAAATTCGTTTCAGTATCTCTAACTGGGGGTTAGTGGTCAAAGAACCTTCGCCACAGGGCAAGGGAACCAAGCAGAAATGCGCAACGAAATTGAGCGAACTTATACCGTGGAGTTGGATTTACCCATATTTACAGATTAATGCCTAGATATGCGTAGGTTTTTAGAAGCTGCGCCGCTACGAATCACGGCTCATTTTCACAAGGAAGAACCCCGCTACGCCCTGATGAAGGGGGTGTAGGGGCGGCAGCGGCAGTTCGGAAGTTTCCGAACGTAACGTGCGAAGTCTGCCGGGCAGAAGATTAAGCTTTGCGCGAGCTTCGCGCCGCGCTGCGCCTGCGTCAACTCGCGGGTCCGATTTCAATACATCCTTGCGGTGTTCCGCGCCCCTTGCTACTTCTCAAAAAAAAAAGCCGCGTAAAGCGGCAAGCTAACCAAAAAAACTTTCAAAAATTATGACATTTTTATCACTGAGGCGAAAGTCTACTGATGTCGTTTCACGACTGACTTCAGGAGAGAAATCAACCCATCCCCCACAACGAAAAGTGTGGGGGGGTTACCCTTCAGGAAGCTGCCCAGAGGGCGTCTACAGTAGCTCTACAGAATGTACGGAGTGTTTTTGTTCAGGTTCCAACTCACGACTCCACGGACATCCAGGCACAGTTACGGTTAACACAGAGCATACTTACTCTTAAGCCCTCGCAATATTTAAGATACATCAATTAGTGGTTAAACGTTGCAATATTTCGGCTTGCGGAATATTCGTCATTCCTTACCTACTTCTATTGCTGTTTTTGCTCTTGTTGAACAGTGGCATAAGATTTCAGTCACGGTACTGTCTCGCGCACTCCGTTACGCGCAAGCTTTCTAGACGGAGAATAAATTCCCCATTACACGCTACATGCAGGGGCTTTCGTTACGAAGATTATCGGTAAGGAGGATAAAAATGGAGTCGTACATTTACCCTGGTTGCACACCACAAGTTTGTCAATTTTGTCAATCTGAAGCCATCCCTAGAACTTTTCTTCGAGGAAAACCAGTTTGCTTGAGATGCACTGAATTAAAGGGATTAAATCCAATTCCGTTTTCAGCTAAAAATAGACGCCAAGTAAGCACGTTAACTGAATTACCTTTATCTGAACAAGAAGAGGCAACAATCAAGTCACTACTCAAAATTCCTCAGACAACCTCAGAGATTGCATCTTACATCGGAATGAGCAGAAGCACGACTCTCAAAAAACTGACTTATCTGGAAGCTCGAAGAAAGGTTTTTCGGTTTGGAACCGGAGCAGGTAAGCCCTGTTGGTGGGGTCTAAGCCCTGATGCTGTAGTTCCCAATATGACTGACAAAAGCTTTCCAGAGCAATTTCTAGAACTAGTGGGTTTGCGAGAACTTAGCGTTTTGGAATTGAAATTAAAGCTGGGGAAACGAATTGAAGATATTCTCACGGTTGGCAGGCGGTTACAAAAAGCGGGTAAAGTGCGCTCGTATCTTAAGGACGACATCCAATATTTCAAAGCGGTTTGAGAGATGGGCGCTCCCGAGATGAAAGCTTTCACAGAATGTCTGCAAAGATATTCACAGAGTGCGCTCTTTTTTAGATGCAATCCCCAGCAAGAGCGCACTCTGTGCTTTCTAGTGTCGGATGTCAACCTCGGAACTTCCGAAGATGCAAAACTGACCGAGAATCGAAAAAAAACCCTCGAGCTTGTGAGGGCGGGGAGTATCAACTAGGGCACTCTATACAAGAAAGCCAACAACACCTCACTGCTGCTGGCTAATCATAATAGGGTGCTGTATGCTAAAACTTCCATTTATTCATCAATCTAAGCAACTGACACTCCCACGCCTTTTAGGCGATGGGATTCTTGGAGTGAGACTGCGCTTTCTGCTTGCGCTTACTTGCGTCTTACATTCTCACATCACCTTCGTAAAGATCCAACAACAAGCGTTAATGTCCGTGTGCCGCATGGTGCTGAAATTTATTATACCACAATTTCTTAAGGGGCAGCAGATTCATCCACACCCCTTGAAGAGATGGACTTTCTCTGCGATTTTTGCACATACTGCAACGATTGGTAATAAACAGATTTTTCTTCAAAAACTAATGAAGACATCACTTGAAACCTTGGATGGTCATAGAGGGAGCGGACGGTTTAACCTCTGCACGGAAAATTATATCTAGGGTTGGGATGGACAGCAATTTGACACTCCCCGGGAGCGCATAGACGGGGATTCTTGGTTCATTGACTCGCCGGCGCGACAGTAGGCCAAAAAGGTATTGAGCCGAGATACGTGTAATTTCCGGCAAGATGGTCTGGAAAGCGTTGCTATATCTACATTTCAAAGATTTATGGTGGGAGATTAATAGCAGCCTCCAATGGTTGGGGAATATTATGTAAATTCACTACATAATCACCGTATCTTTTAATATGTCTTGTTACATAGGGACTCAAAGCAGCAAGGTGTCGCATGGGAATCAGTTCTCCCTGTGACATTAACGTTTGGATAGCCAACGACATATCAACCGTATTCTGTAAAATAACTGCGCTTGCTACCAAATCAAGATACTTCAACCGCTTTTCCTGCTCAATAGAACAATATGCACTACGGTCTGGCATTGAGGGAACTATTTCGCAAGGAATTCGAGCATTTGAATTACGCCATTGCCGTTACATCGGGTTAGCTAAATCCTATCTACAGCATATCCTGACGGCTGCCGCTGTCAATGTAGTTCGAGTTTTCTCTTGGTTGGAGGAGATACCACGAGCTTTAACTCGCTCCTCGCACAAAGCGCTGCTAGCAGAACCAGACATTTAGATCCCATGAAAGAAAGGATCTGTGGGTTTTATCCGTGTATTACTTGGTTAGACACCGACTTGTCACGTTAAACTAGTCGTGTAATACATGGTTATGGGCATGCTGAAACGGGATATTCAGGGGAAATTTGCTCTAAAAAATGACGACTATCGTCAGGTACGTTCTCTAAGACTAACTGATGAAACCTGGAAGGCTATTGGTATTGCTGCTGAATGTAATAGCTTAACCAGGGCTGATTATTTAGAACAGATTGTTAAAGACAATGTACTGCCAAGTATTACACGGCAGTCAGAGCATCATCAAAAAGCTGATACCGTCATCACAGAACGGTCAGTCATGATGAAGGAGGTGGCAGAACTTGAAATGTGGCGCGACCGTGTAATGTCGGAACTTAAGTTAGGTAAACAAGCTCCTGGATACAAAACTGCCCAAAAAGCCCTCAATCGTTTCATTGCTGAACTAAAAAGTTCATTATAGGTATTTTCGGAATTCATGACATACCTGGATGCCTAAGCCAGGATTATTTGCAACTATAATTTCAGTTGAACCAGGATTAAATGCAACTGAGCCAGGATTAATTGCAACCAACCTGCAATCATCGGTTTGAGCCAGGATTATTTGCAATTAGAAAAGTTACGGGGTCTAACACGAAATTTTTGGTCAGCCCTCATACTTCGAGTATTCGTCTTGGAACACAGATCAATAAAAACAGGGCTGACCAAAAATTAGGGGACAATGCGTCAAAAAAACGAAGGTTTTCTTAACTGCTTCACTGATAAGGTTTAGAGAACATTAGCCCGTTGGTTTTCGAGTAAAAAAACTCGGTAAATAATTCAAAGTTAATTTATCAAATTCTGACATGAGTTTTTTGATAAACCCCTGTCAAGGAGTGAAAACGAGCGTCCTAGTAAAGTGTTGAGTCTATTTGCAAATAATCCTGGTCGAAATGGATGATTGCAGGCTGGTTGCAAATAATCCTGGCTCAGTTGCATTTAATCCTGGCTGAAACACAATTATAGTTGCATTTAATCCTGGTTTGAAAATACCTTTATTGCAGGTTCGAGCGATTAGTATTGCAGGTCGCTACACATACCATCATGGCGCAATCTTCCACCATGTATGACACGGAAAAGGACATCTTTCAACCATGTAATACATGGCGAAAGTAAGAAATCAAAAAACCTCAAGTCCAGATCCAGAATCGGATTTTCCCATCAATCAAATCTTAAGTAATATTTCGCCAACAGTATCAGATACGTGTAAAAAAGTGCCACTTCGCTGGAAATAGTAGCTATCACTACAATCAGATCCTCAATTAGGTTTTTTCCTTACCCAGTCAGGCATTAATTCCTCTCAGTCTCACATTCGGGAGCGAACGTACAGCATTGATGCAGCACCTTCATAGTTCTTTGAATAGCTCATCAATAAAAGCATTGAGTCGTTTCTCGTATAATTCCTTGGAATCTCGACCCATTGCTTGACGGAATTTTTTTAGGCTGCGATCGCGCACTACCTGAACCACATCCTTAAGCACTGGCTTGGGGTTCAAGCAATCAACTTTCCCCGCAATTCATCCAATTGGGCTTTTAATGGTGCTAGAGCCTGATAAATACGTTCATCTATTTCCTGAGAGTCTACCCGTGTAGACGAGGTAGACGCGGGTAGACCTAGTGAATCTCGAACAATTCTTTTTGCAGTAATACTGGGGGAACCTTCGCTTTCCATTTGCAATGCGGATAGAGCTTCGTATTCCTCATCGGAGAGCTTGAATGAAACAACTTTGGACATAGTTACCTCTAGTTTACTACTGGTCTACTCTTCATCTTGCCATATAGTTTACTGTATGTCTACTCTAGGTAAACCTTAATAGAATCTTTATCAAAGCTAGGTCTACCTAGTAGACTTAGT
Source organism: Brasilonema angustatum (assembly GCF_059505445.1). Taxonomy (NCBI): domain Bacteria; kingdom Bacillati; phylum Cyanobacteriota; class Cyanophyceae; order Nostocales; family Scytonemataceae; genus Brasilonema; species Brasilonema angustatum. The sequence goes on from NZ_JCACKO010000090.1 coordinate 15,070, forward strand.
AAACTTAGTAGACTTAAGTAGACTTAGTAGACTTAGTAGACTTAGTAGTCCACCAAGTAAACTTTGCAGGGTGATACCGATTATTGATAAGCTACTTCTACGGTCTGGAGGGTGGCACTATGGTAAAAAAATACATCGTAGACTTAAATGAGGCTGAGATTTCCCAACTGCAATTGCTAACTAAAACAGGTAAGCATAAGGCACGAAGCATCACCCGCGCGAACATAATTCTAATGGCGAGTGAGGGCTGAACCAGGTGGAGATTGAATTATCCGTTTTATCACGTCAATGTTTAGAGAGACGGATTGGCGATAAGCCAGAGGCTTGACGCGCTCGCGTATCGCCAATTATTAAAGTCAGAAATTGCCGCCTGGGAGCAACTATGATACCTGACTATATTAGACTATATTTTATTTAAAGTTTTTTCATACCCGACTATCTGACCCGCCAAAGTTTCCTTGGTAGACTACCAGTAGACTTAGTAGACTTAGTACAGTTCGGCAGAAGTAAACCTACCATTTAGTGGGAGAATAAGAAACAACAAGTAAAATTCTGTTTGGTTGGTATTAGCTGTTTAATGGTTGGTTGATTTACGCCGCCCTGTACTAGTCTACTATATGAGCTATACAGTAAACCGCAGTAGACCATAGGACCTGGTAGCCGCATCACGCTTTGGTAAAGTCAAAAGTTCCAAAACTCGTCCTGTTGTGAATCGAGCAGGAAGATGCTTTTCGTATGGCAGCACAAACTCTATGCCGCAGTCACTGTACGTTCGCTCCTGATTGAAGGGTGAGAGGAATTAATGTCTTATCAGCAAAGGAAACAACCTGATTCTGGATCTTCTAAAGCTGATAGGTTGAGTCGATGGGCGGTATTATCCGCCGCACCTCTCAGTTAAATCTGGACGTGCGACTTTCGCCGCATCCAGCTTCCGATGTTCTTAACTTTCGTTTTTGCTCATGTGAATGTAATCGTGACAGCTTTCTTAACTGAGTACCGCAGAGATAACAAAACTTGGCTCCGACATGACTCCACATAGGGTCAGCAGTCGCTCCTGGGTGATTCTTTGGTGCTGTCGGATGCGTCCGAATTGACGGGAAGCGGTAGTTAATCAACTTTAATCGGGGTGGGATCAGCGAGCGTGTCATTTGCCGCCACTTAACTCTCAAAAGCTTTGTCATGGAAAGCTTCTAGAAAAAAACCTCACTTTTACCCTTTGGTAAAGGATTTGGCGGACTTAACACGCTACTTCGATTGCTGTACCATTTGAACCCTACTGATTTTTATAGCCTGAAACCCTTATAGCTACATTGCAAAACTTTGCACCAAATAGAGTAAAGGTCAATTGGCACAGCAGTAGCGTACTACATACGACTATATGCGTGAGCAACTGCATTTTTATTTTCAAATCTCTTGCACAGCAAGGGTTTTAAACTTTATGTGGCGGCAAACGTCAGCTTCGGTGATCTTACCCCTAATCGGTTTGATTAGCTTAAAAGTTGCACATAAATGACGCGGTAGAGCCAATTCATTTAATTTCTTGGCAGGTAGAGCTTCTGCGCTACCATGTTCGCTTTGAAAATCACCGTGTAGGTACTTCACAGAGCGGCTCTTTGAGGTAGTGAAAATCGAACCTCTCTTTAAGAAGGACGATTGCATCCTCTAAACACTCCTCTGGCAAGCGAACTATTAAGGCAACTAGCTTCTCTCTTGGAGATGGTTGCTCCTTTGCAACAATAGGAGAGGGAGTGACTCCGGTATCCACGTTGCCAAGTTCAGATTTAAAGAATGGGTAAGTATCACCGTTACTAGTGCGACATAGGTAGCAATCGTTTGCTTTGACTTCGACGACCTCTACAACTTGTCCGTAATAAGGTAAATCTGAGCAAATGACCTTGAACTGTTGTTGTTCTTGGTGATTGTGCTTACTACTACCAATATGAGTGGTTTTTTGGCTGTAAGTCTTCCCCCGACGAGTCACTGTACGTTCATGGTTAGGTTCAATTTCACCACTGTTCTCAAGCTTTTTTCGCCAAGCACGAACAGTTCCTTCATCCACTCCGCAATGCTCAGCTATCTGTACGTTACTTCTGCTTGCACCATAAGGATGCTTGAGCGCCCCTATGATTGCCCGTTGCTTATCAGCATTACTTCGCTTCAAGGCTTTATGCTGATTCACTGAGTACGAGTGCCATGTGGCGTCCTTAAGTGTTCCACAGCGGACAGAGATGAGAATTTTAGACTCATCTAACTCCTCGAGTGCAGCATTCCGATGATATCCATCTATTAACCAGTAGTCCTGACCGTCATAGTAAGCTAACGCAGCCTCGAACTGAGCGCCCCTTTTCCAGTCGCGAACCAAATCGTCAATATGCTTTCTATCCAGTTTCTCCCTTGGTTGCGTTCCACCGTCTTTTCTAAGTAGCTTCCTGTCTAGCTCAACTACATGAACTTCCATAAAATGCTGTTAATGATGAGTTCAGAACAAAGATTGCTTCCTGTATCAATGCTTCGGTTTCTTTTGTTGAGATTTTCAACAGTTTAGCTATTTCAGTGACTTTTTTGTTAAGAAGATAACACTCCCGAATAACGAGCCTGTGCTTGGGATTTAGTTTTGAGATGGCTTCATAGAGGCGATGAGTTAATTCCTCTTGGGCTATTGTTTCAAAGTCTTCAACCTTAGGTTCGTAGGATAACTCATCCCAACTTATTGTTAAGCGCTGTGAAATTGTGAGTTTTAAAGATTCCCACTCAGTAGCACTGATTCCTAGCTTCGCCGCGACTTCCGCTTCCTGAACCTGTCTTCCATTAGCGATAAATTGCTTTCTCAGCCGCCTGATCTTACCGAGCTTTTCTACGAAGGAACGAGGGATTTTTAGTGGCGATGCATTATCCCGTAAATAGTGCTGAATCTCACCTTGGATGTAGGGAACGGCAAAAGAACTAAAAGCATTACCCAGTTCTGGCTTAAAGCGCTCAACCGCTTTGAGAAGCCCAACAAATCCTATCTGATATAAGTCTTCGTAGCTTTCATTACATTTTTTGACCCAGCGATGCACAATTTTATGAACTAATTTACTGTGCATTTGGGCAATCTGATTACGTCTATTGATTTCAATTGCGGGACTAACTCTAGTCCTGCTTTGTAGTGCACCCATAAAACCACTGAGAAGGAATTTCTAAAGATATGAATAGCTCATATGGCACTGAATCGGTAAGTAGGGAAAATACGGAAGCACTACTTTACACTCGCTTTATATTTAAACCGCTTGGGCAAAATTACTTGACACTCCCCTGCCCTTGAAAGATGCGAGGGGATTCTTGGTTCATTGACTCGCCAGCACGATCGTCGCCCCGGCCAACTGCCCACGCACAAGCGTGCAAATCACGCACAAGCGCGACGATCGCGTGTGCCCCATTGCGAGCGTGAGCGTAGCAATCTGCTCTCTAATTCCCTGGTGAACTACCTACACGCTCACCGCAAGGGAGCGTGTAGGCCTGTTCTCGCTTCACTCGAATTTGGTCAGACCACACTCCGAACCTCGCGAGCAATTCATCTCAACACTGACCGTGGCTGTTACAGTGTGAGCCTTCTTGCTGGCGAGGGTAAAAATGGAACGGAAATTTTTCAACTCCCAACATCTATAAGCAAAGCTGATAGCTGATAAAAGAAAACGTTCTGGAAAACCCCTTGATTTTGTAAACGAATGTAAACTATTA
>NZ_JCACKO010000091.1:0-17427 GCF_059505445.1 Brasilonema angustatum
CCACTGGTCAAGTAATTAAAACCCTGAGTGGGCATACAGACTCGGTTAATGGCACGAGCTTCAGCCCGGATGGCAAAATCCTGGCAACGGCAAGTGTTGACAACACGGTGAAACTGTGGGATACCGCCACTGGTCAAGAAATTAAAACCCTAAGTGGGCATACAAACTCGCTTAATGGCGTCAGGTTCAGCCCGGATGGCAAAATGCTGGCAACTGCGAGTGGTGACAAGACGGTGAAACTGTGGGATACCGCCACTGGTCAAGAAATTAAAACCCTGAGTGGACATACAAACACGGTTTATAGCGTCAACTTCAGCCCGGATGGCAAAATGCTGACCTCTGCTAGTGGTGACAAGACGGTGAAACTGTGGGATACCGCCACTGGTCAAGAAATTAAAACCCTGAGTGGGCATACGGGCATTGTTTATGGCGTCAGCTTCAGCCCGGATGGCAAAATGCTGGCTTCTGCTAGTGAGGACAAGACGGTGAGACTGTGGAAATGGGATTATGATAATTTACTCAGGGAAGGGTGCGCGTTCATGGGTGAGTATTTCAAAACTAATCCCAATGATGCTGATGCTGAAATTAGCAATATGTGCGATCAGCTACCAAATCGGTAAGAAACTGGCTTTTCGGCATTTTTTAGCATGGGGCAATGAGTGCGATACTCACAATATAAAAACAAAAATATCCTGTGCGTTAGGCGTTAGCCGTAACGCAATAGCAATATTGGGGGAAGACGGCAGTTTTGCGGGAAGAAAATCTATACCGCAAACCGCCTCGAAAATCCACACCCCAATTTGCCTCCCCTACGCTTAAAATTTATTGAGGTACATATAGCAATCCTAAATGAATTGTGAAATTACTCGTTGAGGTAGGGAACAGGGAACAGGGAACAGGGAACAGGGAAGAAGAATGTACAAATGTACTTTGTTTTTTCACAAATGAAATAGGACTGCTATAGCTTTATTTAAGCTTACCTACTTACTAGTTAAATTTATCCTAATTCCAAACCAGTAATAGCAAAAACATTGTGCAAATTAATATTAGGTTGCTCTCCTTTGTACATTCGTACACATTCATATGTATTCTTCATTTGATATTTTTCCAATAAGAGAATAGCGGCTTTATTGATATTAGGAACGTTTACATAAATAGTACTTCCTTCACTATAAGTAGCTAAAGCTAATAATAACTTTTCTGCTATATCTTCATTTTCCGCAAATAAAGGGGCAATTTTAAAGCTATCCATAGCTTTTCTAATCACTCCATAACCTACCAAATCAGCATCGTTGATAATAGCGTAACCTTGCCCATGAGGTTGATTAATCCATGTTGAAAGAAAATGAGGACGATAACTAGGAAAATATCGTCGATCATAACGACAAAGTTGATCAAAATCAATAGTTTTTAAATCTCTTACATCTGACGAGATTTTTCCGGTAATTATCCCTTGATAACCAAGATGAGAATAAACCGGTTTAAAACCAAATCTTTGATATTTATTAACTTGTTGTAATATGGCATCTAAAGCAGCAGGTTGATTAGGAATTAACTTAAATGCTTCTTGCCATGTTTTTAAACCAAATCCCTTTTTTCGTTCTTCGGGCTTAACAATATAAAAACCAATAAAATTAAATTCAGCACTATATCGTAAGACAGAAATACAACTAATAGGTTTACCGTTTAATTCTCCAATTAAAAAACCACCAGGATCGGCAATATAAAAATTATCAACATCATCAATCCCCGGATTCCACCCCTCAGAAGCTACCCAGCTTAAGGCAATTTTTAGATCATCTTTGGTCATGGGACGAACTCGAAAATTATCTTCTGTAATAGTCATTTTTGCTGTTGAAAATTATATTCTTCTGGTTTTAAAATTATCGTCGCATTTCGAATTATGGAGTGAATTCCATCTGCCACCACTAGCAATACGGTTCGGTTAAGGAATTTATTCGTTGAGCTAGGTAGGGGGAGTAGAGTTGCTGGGGGGAGAAAATAACTGATTTTTCTTCCCCTGCCTAAAGGTACTTATCCGAACTGTATTGGATAGTAGGCAATAGGTAGGGATGTGAGTACCACCTACCTTCATTATAACCAAATTAATCAAGCTTAAATTTCATCCAGTTAATGGCACGAGCTTCAGCCCGGATGGCAAAATCCTGGCAACGGCAAGTGGTGACAAGACAGTGAAACTGTGGGATACCGCCACTCTTAAAGAAATCAAAACCCTCACCGGGCATACAAGCGCGGTTAATGGCACGAGCTTCAGCCCGAATGGCAAAATGCTGGCTTCTATAAGTGCTGACAACACGGTGAGACTGTGGAGAATTGGATTATGATAATTTACTCAGGCAAGGGTGCGCGTTCATGGGTGAGTATTTCAAAACTAATCCCAATGATGATGATGCTGAAATTGACAATATGTGCAGCGCAGTCAGTCGTTAGGAAAAAGGTTTATCAGTTACCAGTTATCAGTTATATCATGTCCGCTTGAATGCCTGTCATTGGGTTAGTGTAGCGTGTCCGTTCGCCCTTGGTGTGCGCTTTGCGCATAGGGCATACGGAGCGATAGCGGAGTGAAGCAATCTCCAGCCCTTGCGATTGCTACCCTTCGGGAAGCCGCTAGCCCCTAAGGGGGCGCTGCGCAAACGCGTCTACGTTTCACTTCGTTCCACTCGCAATGACATATCACAAAGCCGTCACTCAACTATCATAATACAAACACCGGAGGTTAAAGACTTATGCTTAAAGACTCCCCAATTATTAGCGTATCCCCTGAAATTATGGGCGGCACCCCAGTTTTTGCTAGTACTAGGGTTCCTATACAGACGCTTTTAGATTATCTCAAAGCAGGAGAATCGATAGACGATTTTTTAGATGGATTTCCAACTGTAACCAGAGAACAGGTTATTGCCTTGCTGGAAGAGGCAGAAAAACAGCTTATTGGCGTGGTGGCATAGCATGAAGATTCTTTTGGATGAGTGTATTGATCGCAAACTAGCAAGGGAGTTTGTTGGCTATGAGGTGAAAACAGTTCCGCAGATGGGGTGGGCAGGAATTAAGAATGGTCAACTTCTTGTCCTTGCAGAAGTAGAGTTTGATGTTTTCATCACAGTTGATCGTAATTTGTCATTCCAACAGAATCTACCACAATTCAATATCACTGTAATTGTTTTACAGGCATCCTCCAACCGATTGGCAGATCTGAAGCCTTTAGCACCTAAGATTTTAGCTATCTTACCCACTCTAACAAAAGGACAAGCCACAGTAGTTCAGTAGACATCTCCAAAAATCGATTTTTAGTGCAAGCGTTGTAAAAGTTTCATAGTCATTTTTGGAGATGTCTAGTTATCAGTTATCAGTTATCAGTTATCAGTCTTCACTGTTCACTGTTTACTGCGATGCACTGAGCTTGTCGAAGTGTTCACTGCGATGCACTGAGCTTGTCGAAGTGTTCACTTACCACTTTCTCCACACTGCTGGATTAATTTGGCAATTAAACCCGTCCAACCAGTTTGATGACTAGCACCGATACCAGCGCCGTTATCTCCATGAAAGTATTCGTTAAACAGAATCAGGTCGCGCCAATTCGGGTCAGTTTGGAATTTTTCCGTTCCACCATTAAAAGGTCGCCGATTAGAAGCATCTGTAACAAAAATTTGTATCATCCTTTGAGCTAATTCATTTGCGACTTCCTTGAGTGTCATCATTTGCCCAGAACCAGTAGGACACTCAATTTTGAAATCGTCGCCGAAGTAGTGATCGAACTTTTGCAGCGATTCCAGCAGTAGATAATTGATCGGAAACCAAATTGGTCCGCGCCAGTTGGAATTACCGCCAAACATCCCTGTGGAGGACTCGCCAGGTTCGTAATCTACCCGATACTGCTGTCCATCCACTGTCAAGACGTAGGGATGGGCTTCATGAACTTTAGAAACAGAACGAATACCATAAGATCCGAAAAACTCTGTTGCATCTAACATCTTTTGCAGGATGCGACGGAATTTATCTGGATAAGTGATCGCTAGCAGTCGGCGTTCACCAACACCTTCTTTGCGCATGCAGGCGATATTTTGGGTTAGATCAGGACGATTCTCAATAAACCATTCTGTCCGCTGTCTAAAGCCTGGGAAGCGTTCTAAAGTTTCTGGTTCTAAGATGCTAACCGCACACAATGGTATAAGTCCTACGAGCGATCGCACTTTCATCGGGAATTGATCACCATCTGGTAAATGCAGCGCATCGTAGTAAAAGCCATCTTCTTCATCCCACAGTGCTATTTCACCAGCACCAACGCCGTTCATGGCATCAGCAATATATAGGAAGTGCTCGAAAAATTTGCTAGCAATATCTTCATAAGTCGGATTGTCTTTTGCTAATTCCAGAGCAATTGTTAGCATATCCAGAGAATACATCGCCATCCAACTTGTGCCATCTGCTTGTTGCAAATATCCACCAGTTGGCAGTTGAGCGCTACGGTCAAAGACACCTATATTGTCCATGCCCAGAAAGCCGCCCTGAAAGATATTCTTGCCTTCAAAGTCCTTGCGGTTAACCCACCAAGTAAAGTTTAGCAGTAATTTCTGAAAGACCCGTTCCAGAAATTTTTTATCCCCATGACCATAGATTTTCTGCTCTATCTGATAAACTTGCCATGCAGCCCAAGCATGCACAGGCGGATTGACATCGCCAAAAGCCCATTCATACGCTGGTAGTTGACCATTCGGATGCATATACCACTCTCGTGTCAAGCGGCTTAGTTGCAGCTTGGCAAAGTCCGGATCAATCATAGAAAGCGGAATAACATGAAAAGCTAAGTCCCAAGCTGCAAACCAGGGGTATTCCCATTTGTCGGGCATGGAAAGCACGTCATCGCTATGTAAATGAATCCATTCGTGGTTTCTGCCAAGAAGACGTGATGTTGGTGGCTGTATACTGGCAGGATCGCCTTTTAGCCATTCATGAGTGACATACAAGTAATATTGTTTACTCCACAACATGCCTGCAAATGCTTGGCGCTGCACATTACGTTCATCTTGCGATCGCGCAAACGGACAAATTCGCTGATAAAACTCATCTGCCTCGCGCTGGCGCTGCTGGCAAACAGTGTCAAACTCACTCCCAAATGGTTCAGTTAAATTTTGCAAATCACTTAACCGCAACCGTAATACCTTGGTTTCGCCTGCACCGATTTCTAATTCGTAACGCGCTGAGACTTTAGTACCAATTCGATTTGGATTAACAGCGGCTTTTTGCCCATTTACGACATAATTGTCAATTCCATCTTTGACGTATGCCGAAGCATTGCCTACCCCAAACAATCTTTCATTATTAGTTTCATTTTCCGTAAATAGTAGTTCATGTACTCCATTGCAGTAAAGCCATCGGCTTCCTAAAGAGGGATCGTAAGCTTCGATCGCGCTAAAGTTAGAGTTAGATTCGCTAATTTTCAGCCACGGCTTTTCTTGACTAGAATCCCAAGACCAAGTATTACGAAACCAAAGTGTTGGCAGCAGATGCAGTGTTTTCGCTTCCGATCCTCGGTTGGTTGCACTGATCTGAATCAAAATGTCTTCAGGTGAAGCTTTAGCGTACTCAACGAAGACATCAAAGTAGCGATCTTCAGCAAATATACCCGTGTCAATTAATTCATACTCTAAACCCAAGCGACCCCTGCGCTGATTTTCTTCTATGAGATCGTTGTATGGAAAAGCAGCTTGAGGATATTTGTAAAGACATTTCATGTAGGAGTGGCTGGGGGTGTTGTCTAAATAGAAGTAATATTCTTTGACATCTTCCCCGTGATTACCCTGATTTCCAGTCAGACCAAACATTCTCTCTTTAAGAATCGCATCTTCACCATTCCAAAGAGCAAGAGCAAAACACAGTCGCTGATGATTATCTGAAATTCCAGCAATCCCATCTTCTCCCCAGCGGTAGGCGCGGGAACGCGCATGGTCGTGGGGAAAAAAATCCCAGGCGGTACCATTATGACTATAATCTTCCCGTACCGTTCCCCATTGCCGTTCGCTGAGGTAGGGACCCCAGCGTTTCCAGTAAGCTGTACGCTCACGATCTGCTGCCAATCTTGCTTCTTCTTGGGTCATAGCGATTTTAGATTTTGGATTTTGGATTTTGGATTTTGGGTGTTAAAAGAGTTTTTATAGTGACCAGCCATTCCCACATTTGGGGCAAATCGAGAACGCCACAAATTTGACGTCCAAAGTTAATGCTCATGGGAGACAGCGTATTTTCACCTTTAGATGAGAAGAACTCAAACAATGGTAAAAAGACACGAGCTACCTACTGCTCATGATAGTTCCGGCTTAGCCCTCCATCTACATACAAGGTTGCACCTGTGATATAGTCAGCATCCGATGAAGCTAAAAAAGCAACTATAGGTGCAATATCCTCCGGCTTACCTAGGCGAGCCAAGGGTATATTTTTCAATAGCGCTCCCAACTTTTCGGGATCATTTAATAACTTAGTATTGATTGGTGTCTCAATTGCTCCTGGAGCCACGTTATTGATTGTGATCCCCAACGGACCAAGTTCTACTGCTAGGTTGCGCATCATCATTTTCACACCACCCTTGCTGGCACAGTAAGAAGTAAAGTGGGGAAATGCTATTTCCTCATGGGTAGAGCTAATATTGATGATTTTACCAGTTCGCTTGGTTTCGATTAAGTGCTGAACCACCGTTTGAGTGGCGAAAAATGTGCCTTTGAGGTTGAGATCAATCACTGCGTCATAGTCGGCTTCGGTGATGTTCCAGAAATCAGCATTCTTACCGTCGATGCCAGCGTTGTTCACCAGAATGTCTAGTTTACCAAAGTGTTCAATGCCTTGGGCTACAAGCTGCTGAATGTCGTTGATGACGCTCAAGTCGGCTTTAACAGTCAAACCTTTGCTTCCAGCGGCTTCCACTTTGGACAAGGTTTCTTGCGCCCCTTCAGGATGAGAGCGATAGTCGATGACAATATTTGCACCTTCAGAGGCGAGACGTACGGCAATAGCTTGACCAATTCCGCCACTGCTGCCGGTTACTAAAGCTACTTTACCTTCGAGTTTATTCATTGATTTTTACCTTCTAGATTTGATATTTTTTGAGGCTTAGAATGACTTTAATATTGAGGAATCTTGTGCTAATGAGTGATTAATTTAGCTATATTTTTGGGCTTTCAGCTTGTGCTTATCAACAGCTTTGTTAGGATAAACTTTATAGACTAGATTTTTCGTCGCTGAAGTCTTGCTTGCACCGCTTATTGCTTAAAAGTGAAATCTACTTTTACTTCTTAAGATGTGGGACTTTAACGTTTTTGAAAATACAACGGTAATTGGGAACATGAAAAAGCTTGCCTGTTAGAAGTTCGCGTTCACCCATAGCTATAAGTCGAAAAACTCCTACGGCAACCAATGCCCCTAGTGGAGGTGCAAGAAAATACAGCCACTGGTCTTGCCAAGACCATGCTAATAAAGCAGGTCCAACGCTACGTGCTGTATTCAGACTAGTGCCAGAAATGGGTACTCCCAACCAAACCATAGTTGCCACTAAAAGCCACACCATCAGAGGTGTCCAGCGCATTAACTGATGATGGCTTAAAAATATAAAGATGGACAGCACTAACAGAGATGTCATGAAAACTTCAGCTAGAAATACATACCACAGGGGGTGACCTATCCCAGGCGAGGTGATGCAATAATTGGTGCTGACAAAGTAATTTCGCCACAAAAAAAATGACAGAAATGTGCCAAAAATTGCACCGATGAATTGACCAATAATGTATCCAAGTAGGTCACGTTTATGCATTTTGCCTTGTAACCAGAATGCCATCGACAAGCAAGGGTTGAGATGAGCACCACTCAGTTTTCCTAAAGGCGAAATGGCAAATAGTGCACCACTCCCAGCAAAGATTAGACCATTAATTAGTAAACGAGGACTCTCTGCGGGAATTAGACGCTCCATAGGCAAGCCCTTACCAAAATTGAAGGTGATTATACTGAATCCTACGAAGAGATTGAATGCAGTTCCGAGCACTTCTGCTCCATATTCAGACCAGTTTAGAGTTTTCCAACTTGTGAAAGTATTCATAAGAGGATGTTTTAAAAGTCTAAATCTTGAGCAACAGCTTCACCGATACCACTGCTAGCTCCAGGAATAATAGCAATTTTGTCTTTTAAATCCATATGCTTGTTTCTTCTTACAACACTAATGCCGACGCTTAGATATCAATGCTAGGGTAAGGAAATGCAAGCTGTAATTACAATGGTTAATTTTTTGAACCAAGGTTGCATTTTTTAGGTCACATTCTTTTTTTCAAAGTTGAACCACAAAAATTATTTATCAACTCGTTCTACTGAAGCAAGGCTCTAAGTAGATCGGTACAAATAAAGTTAACTAGTTTTGGCAGTCATTAGTCATTAGTCATTAGGACGCAGTGCGGTCTTGGGGAGCACTGCGTTGGGGAGCCAGTACTGTAGGAGGGTCTCCCGACCTAGGTATCTGGCGTTGGAAACCCTCCCGCAGCGCTGGTCTCACCGTAAGGCGTGGCGTCAGCCGTAGCACCTGGTGTGACACACAGAGAAGAAAAAAATGCTTAACTGAATCGTATTGGTACTGTACTAGTAATTAGACATGGGAACAGTGGGAATTGATTGCACAGCTGTTTACAAAGGCAAAAATTGCTGGTCGTCTTCGTAAAGTATGCATGTATGCTGTTATTTACGCCATTCTTTACAGCAGTTTTCATATGAATAGACCACAAATCGTAGGGGAGCCAGTGCGTTGGACGGGTTTCCCGGCTTGTAGACGCCGAAGGCGGTGAGGGGGTCGCAGTCTTGGCGGTGAGCGTCGATTGCGAACCCCCGAACCCGGAGGGCTTCCCGTAGGGTAGCATCTGGCGTTGGGCATTGCTTAGAAAAGCCGATGTGATAGACATTTGAGATATTAATGAGCAATGCCCACCTTACAGAAAACCGCTGTATGTTCTATGTCAGGGATGTAAGTGGCGAACATTACCCGAAGGTTTTCCCGCTTAGTTAACTTGCCTCCAAAAGGGGTGGATTATCCTGATCGACATATCCCTGGCTTATCTCAACGATATTGCCATCTGGATCGGATACCCAAACTGTGCGCCACCCTGGAATAAAGGTATCAAAATTGAGTGGGCCTAGGGTAATTTTTGCATCTTTGCCCATTTCAGCCAGTTTGGCATCGACATCATCGACTTGGAAACCAAAATGCCGCCAAGCTGGATAAGTTGGTCCATCTTTATCAGTTGGAGGGACAGGAGTTTCTCCCTTCGCTTGGAAGAGTTCAAGGTACATATCCCCTAACTTAATAAAGACAATCTGCTCATTATTGCCGATTGGTGCAACTCGCGATCGCTTAAAGCCGAAATATTTCGTGTAGAACTTTTCAGTTGCAATCGGATCTTTGCAACTCATTGCCATCTGAGAAACTTTTAGCAAAGCCATTACTTCGCTCCTTCCTGTCACAAAATCAGTGAACTTAGTTATGCGTATGAGCCATCAGGGTATTGAACGACACCAGCGAAATGAACGGCGATTTTTCCATCGCGCAGCACCCAGTTATCGTAGAAACTGACTTCACCAACATCACCATTAACGCTTTTGGTTTTGAGACTTTCTACCATCATGAGCGTGTTTTCGGTTTCAGCCCATTGATCAAGCTTGACCTCAAAATCTTCTAGACTGAAGATACGACTTTCAAAGAACTCTTTGAGCGCTTGTCGTCCACGTATATAAAGCGGCTTGCGATTTTCGGTTAGAGTACTAATGAGCAGGATATCTTCAGCATATTGGTTGAGGAGACCGTCAAGATTCTTCGCTTTGATAAAGCCGATATGCTCTTTATAAAGCTTCCCCATTGGGGATGTGGGTACTTCTGCTTTTACCGCCCCTGCATTTGCATAGGTTCCATCTGGATACCGAACCACGCCAGCAAAGTGGATGGAGATTTTTCCATTTTGCAAAAACCAGTTATCGTAGAACTCGACATTGCCAACTTCACCGGTTTTGCTTGTGGTTTTGATCTCCTCCACCATCATAAGTGTGTTGTCGGTCTCAGCCCACTGGTTAAGGTTGGTTTCAATATCTTCTAAACTGAAGATGCGGCTTTCAAAGAATTCTTTGAGCGCTTGCCGTCCACGTATATAAAGCGGCTTGCGATCTTCAGTGAGAGTACTAATAAGCAGGAGATCTTCGGCATACTGATTGAGGAGACCTTCGACATTCTTCGCTTTGATGAAACCAATATGCTCTTTATAGAGCTTGCTCATTGGAGATACAAGCAGTTGTTCTATGGGTGTACTCATAGTAATCCTTTACGGAGGGTTTTAAGACTGAAGAAAATTGTAGTGAGCGAGTACAGGATGGTAAAGATAGCTTGTTTTTAGTTAGCGCTATCTAGGCTTGGGCAAGCCGATATAAGTAGGTCGGCGTAAATAATTCTTCTTGGAATAAAGCAGGGAGCAGGGAGCAGGGAGCAGGGAGAGAAAGAGTTTGAGCCTTATTTACTTTTATTCACACAGTTTGGTTTTATTACACCGACTTACTTAGTCGCACTCAAATAATGCTGTTTTGAGTACGTTTACGTGCTTAGTCCCCACTCGCCATTAATTAGTGTTATTCTACTAATTCCAAAAACCAAAGTGATAAGCTATTTGACCATCACGCATAGTCCAAGCATCGCCAACTGATACTTGACCAAGCTTGCAGTTGAATTTTGCTTGGAAAAAAATAGCATTTTCAGCTTCAGTAAAATCGAGAGACTTAATATCAATAAAATCAATTGTTCTCAGGTAGTCGTGAAAGAATTTTTTAATATTTTCACGACCTTCGATTGTGATAGGTGGTGGTGTATCGGCAAAGCCATTGAAAAAGGTTATTAAGACAGCATCTTCTGCATAATCTCTGTCTACCATTTCATCGATTTTTCCAGCAGAAATTGTCTCTATATGTTTGTCAAAAAATAGGCGTCCTGGTGAGGCTGTTGAAGTTGTCACTTTTATATCTCCATTAAGAGTCAAGTTGAATATTTGTCGTAACTAAGGTCTTACTAAGCGAGCAAAGTTTAGAAATGCACAGACCACTTTTGCTTAATCATTTGTATCTCTTTGTAGTGGTCATGTGCGCTCCAAAACTTCTTTCTCTATGAGATGTCTGCAATTTTAAAGCTGAGCAGATCCTTCATAATAATCAAGTGAATCAACTATGTATGTCTCAATCACTGGCTTTCCTGTGTTGGGCGATCGCTTGACTATCCAAGTTTGATAAGCATCTGAAATAATCCGTTCACTTTTGGCTGCTGGTGCCTTCCACACGCTAGCTTCCCATTTGACGACTACCTTAACATCTACCTTATCTCCGGAAGGCGTAACTTTAACTTGCTTTAAGGTATGCACTTCATCAAAGAAAATACCGATAACGCGCTCGTACCAACCTTTGAATCCATCAAAACCACGTACCGTAACCTCCGGAAAGCGCATTTCTAAACCTTCTTCAGCAAGGAAGGGAACATAATCCTCAAGCGGAGCGTGAACGTCTAGTTTCAAATACCAGTCTTTTGCTAGTTGTTGTACTTCACTCTCAGTCAGAGACTTTAAATTAGTTACTGTCATCGTTTTTCTCTCTTTTAATTAGTGAACTTTTTTGTTAATTACTGACCACACTTAACGCCAATCTTGTGACCTTGAATTTCGTTTGTAATCACCAAATCAATCAAGAAAGGACCATCGTGAGCTAATGCTTTTTGGATGGCTGGACCAATTTGGTCTGGCTTCTCTACCCGAATCGCCTGAACTCCTAATGCTCCTGCTAACTCAGTGAAATTAATGTCTGGGTCACATATGTTGAAAGAAGATGGAAAGGCGTGTTCCGGTATCTGCTGCTCACGCCAATACTGCAAAATGTTGAGCTTCAGTATTTGATAGCTATGATTATTGCAGATGACGAATTTGGCATCGATATTGTGGTGTGCAGCGGTCCACAGCGCCTGGATGGTGTACATGCTGCCACCATCCCCCGTAAACCCGACCACGGTTTTGTCTGCATTGGCCAGTTTAATACCAATTGCGCCGGGAATCCCAACACCTAAGGAACCACCTCGTGTCTGGAAATACTGTCCTACCGTGGTTGGTGGTATGTAGCGACATAGTTCAGGAGAATTGGTAATAGCTTCATCGAAAATGATGGCATCAGGTGGCAGATAAGCAGCTAGTTCTTCTGCAAAACGAGTCATATGCAGAGGTACTGAGTCACGAACTGCTTTGTCAGCCTCATGTTGAGCAGCCAATTCCCGTTTCTTGCCCTCAGCTATCAGGGCAGCTCTTTCAGAAGCGACTTTCTTCTGTTCAGGCGTTATGGTTGCTTCAAGTGCGTCGCTTAGCTTGGCAAGTGTGGTTTTCGGATCCCCGAGCAGTGCGATATCGACTGGAAAGTTCTTCGCGATTTCATAGGTATTTAGATCTATGTGAATCACTTTCGCATCCGGGGCAAAAATGCCCGACAGGGCAGGGAATACCTCGGGTAAAAGGTAGGTTCCAGTAATTAAAACCACGTCTGCCTGCGTCGTGATGCGACGGCTTTGCTCCCCAAACATGTGACCCAGCAGCCCTCCGAAGAGAGGATGAGTTGCGCTCATATTCGGTTCAGATGAGTCTGCTCCCCAGACCTGTGAACCTATGAGTTCAGCCACACGGGTCAATTCAGCCTGTGCATCGGAAAAAGCCACACCATCCCCCATAACGATCAGCGGTTGCTGAGCACCAGCTAGCAAAGTAGCAGCTTTTGCAAGTTGGTCAGGTTCAGGGGCAACCTGTGTCACCACAAAAGAAGTCGGAATGACCTCTTCGTCGTTAAGAGCATCGAGAATATCCATCGGCAAGCTAACAAACACCGGTCCCATCGGCGGCGTGGCAGCTATCTTGATGGCTCGACGCAGTATGCGTAACAAAGAAGAGGGATGAACGACTCGGGTTGCCCATTTGGTGACTGGCTTTGCCATACTCACAAGGTCGGCAGCCATTTGGGCGTCCATACCATCGTATTGGATGCCAGCCTCGCCAACGAGCACTACCAAAGGCGCATGACCGCGCATAGCTTGGTAAATCATCCCAATGCCGTTCCCCAAACCAACTCCGCTGTGTAGTTGTACGATGGTGGGCTTCTTGGTTGCGCGGGCATAGCCATCGGCTGCACCCACCGCTATTGTTTCTTGCAGTGCGAAGATATATTGAAATTCTGGATAGTAGTCCTTCAACGCATCTAGAAACCCCTGCTCTACTGTGCCAGGGTTACCAAACATATAGCGTATACCATCTGCGAGAAGTTGTTCGATAATTGCAAAGCGGCCATTTCTATTAGCCATAACTTCCGCTTCCTTGAGCTTAATCCGTTTTCTTACGGCACTTACAAATTTGTGTCAAAGTTCGATTCGTTAAATTCTAATTGCATTGGCGCTCATAATTGTTGCTACTTTCGCCAATGGTCAATTTGGTCAGGTTTACCACCCGTACCGCTTAAGTCCTTTTTCCAACACTTCCACTAACTTTTGACCAGTTGTATAAGAGTCTGCGGTAGACCGACCCGTGACAAACGGATAGTCAACAATTACGGAGATTTCTCTACCAAAATTACCATGATATCCCCCATCTGGACCTGTTGCATCACGCAGGATATACTCCAAGGGATAGGGAGGTGGACCCATATTAATGTCAGATCCGACAAATCCGGTTCCATCTTTATAATCATATTCCTTGCAATGACCTGTGACATGCTTACCCCAAATAATACTCTTGCGGTCTGCAAGGTCGCGAGCAAAAGCAAGACAAGTCACTCCGTAGCATTCTGCGCCAATCGGCTTACCCAACTTGTAAAAGGTGAGGATGAGGTCGTGAACCCGATGGTTATTCGCTAAATCAACAATCGGACCACTACCGCCGACTATCAGAAGCGCGTCGTATTGTTCCACGTCCTTCTGTATTGCGTCCACGGCATTGTTGTAGGCTTCCATTTCCCGAAGAAATTTCTCAGCACTCCAGTAAGGTCGATCTGGTAACCATTCTGAGAGAATGATTGGGTTGTCTAGCCGTGGATTTTTAGGATCTTCTAGCTGCTTAACCTTTTCCACCATCTCCTCTGATACCACTACCCGACCCAAAGGTGGATCGACAAAAGTAGCATCCATGCTGGGAGGGAGCGCTACTGGTCTTTTTCCCGTTGGAGTTGCAAAATCAACCTGATATCCAGCAGCATCAAAGGTTTCCAAGGGGCCAATCAGTTCTTCACCCCAGTAGCCATACTCCGATAAAATTGTCAAAATCTTTTTCATCTGACACTCTCCTAGTTATCAATTTATTTTGAGGTAATTAGCTTGCGGCTCTTACTCTTGAGACAGAGGTGGGAGGTCTTTTGCTTGAAAAGCGATTGGTGCCAAGAGATATTTGTTGGATTTGTTCAGTAATGGCATCAATGAATGGTTCAACTTCGTGTTTTGAGCGACCGGTAATAAGGTCGCTGTCTACCACAACACCAGAGGACGAGGGTTCGTAAATTGCGCCAGCATTGAGGATATCTGCAAGTACTACCTCGTGGCAAATAACTCGTCGCCCTTTGAGCAACTCGGGTACTGGCGTCAGTATCCACAGCCCGTGGCAGAGAGCCCCTTTAACGATTTTGGGATTCGCCATCGCTTTGGCGTAAAACTGCACTGCCGGTGAGGTGCGAACTTGTTCAGCACTGATTGGCTCACCCTGTGGCGGCTGAAAATAACGCAGGCGCACGCTGGTGTAGTTTGCAGACATAATCACAGCGGCATAATCGTTAACGTCTACATTCTGAAAATCAACGTTCACCTCTATAGTTTGAGGTGTATTGCCCGTATCTTCATCGCTGAAAAAACGAACACTCTGGTTACCCCAAAGTCTAGACATTAAATGCACAGTTGCTTTGAGTTCCGAGAAGCGCTTTTGATAAGCTTCAATTTCTTCAGGAATGAACTCACTTTCGAGGAGAACGGCAATTTTTTTCCCACCAAGGGATCTAGGTATCATATTGGTTAAATATCCTTAGGGGCAATAGATTCTTAACTAAAAATGCTAGTGACTTTTTGTTAAGTCTTTAGTCATCAGTTTAAAAAGCGTAAAACACAACTACAAGGGTTAATGTTTTGGAGCAAGTTTACATTGTTTTGATAACTGGATGCGATGTAAGTTTAATAAATGTAAAATATAGCTGCAAGGGTCTAATCTTCGATAGAGGTTTGTTTTTTTAGATAACAAAATTTGAGTTCTACAGAACCGAAAGAATGTACACTTTCACCGAAATATAGACCATTGTAACCGTGTTTTTCGCCTCCTAAGCTTACAGTATTATCGATCCCCGCAATACTTGGTAGCATTTACAGCGCCAATAAAGTTTTTTCTAAAGACATTTACTTTAAGTGGCTGGCGCTTTTCAACAGATCTAACTCATTTGATAGAGTAAGCAGAACAATATGTACCAAAGCATTACCTTTGCAGATGGCACAGCGATCGCGCCAGACGAGATGCAAATTGCCCCGGGTAAACTTTTCATAAATGGTGAGTGGCGCGACGCGCAGGATGGTCGAACTAAACCTACCATTAACCCTGCGACTGAAGAAGCGATTACTGAGATTGCACAAGCAACTGAAGTAGATGCTGATGCAGCGATCAAAGCTGCCCGGAAAGCATTTGATGATGGTCCGTGGCCAAAAATGAGTGGTCATGAGCGCGGACGGATCTTGACGAAAGTTGGCGATTTAATCTTAAAGCATGGCGACGAGTTGGCTTATCGGGAAACTATCGACATGGGCAAGCCAATTGCTTTTTCCCACACAGTTGATGTGCCCCTAATGGCTGATTTATTCTACTACTATGGTGGAATAGCTTCACAAATCGAGGGTAAAGCACGGCATGTGTCCCCTCCACCAACGCACACACCAAATCTTACCTATACGTTACGCGAGCCCTTGGGCGTGGTCGCGGCGATCACACCTTTCAACTTTCCGATGATCCTTTCAGGCACAAAGATTGCACCAGCGCTGGCTGCTGGAAACACCGTAATCCATAAACCTGCCTCAATAACTCCACTCACAGCCATTAAACTTGCCCAACTGCTCGCCGAAGCTGGTATTCCAGAAGGTGTTTTCAATCTCATTACCGGACCGGGTAGCAAGATTGGCGATGTACTAGTCAAGCATCCTGGTATCAATAAAATCGCTTTCACAGGCTCCACGGATGTTGGTATTGGCATTATCAAGAACTCTGCTGACACCCTTAAGAAAGTTACCATGGAACTGGGCGGCAAATCAGCCAATATGATCTTCGCCGATGCTGATCTGGACTCAGCCGTTACAAGCGCTTTCTTTGGTATCTTCTACAATAAGGGCGAGATCTGCACTGCTGGCTCTCGGCTTCTTGTGGAGCGTTCAGTTTATGAAGAAGTTATTGAGCAACTCGTTCGTCATGTTGAGCAGATGTCGAAAGGAGATCCATTAGACCCGACTGTGATCTTCGGACCTCTGGCTGATAAGTCGCAGTTCGAGAAGATATCCCAGTACGTTCAATTCGGTCATGAAGACGGTGCAAAGCTACGCATCGGTGGTAGACCTTTCAACCCTAATGGCAATGGTAATTCCAACAAGGGCTTCTATTACGAACCGACTATCTTCACTGATGCGATTTATGATATGCGTATTGTTCAAGAAGAAATTTTTGGACCTGTTCTAGCTGTTACTCCGTTTGACACCGAAGAAGAAGCTATAAATCTTGCCAACGGCACACAGTTTGGTCTGGCTTCCGGCGTACACACGCGTGACATTAAGAAAGCGCACCGAGTTGCACGCGCAATGAAGGCAGGCACATGCTGGATCAACACTTACAACTTATTCGACGTCTCAATCCCATTTGGTGGCTATAAGGCTTCGGGCTTTGGGCGTGAACTTGGAACCGAAGTCATGGAGAATTACACACACACTAAGTCGGTGTGGGTAGACCTTTCATAACGTACATATATGTATGAAGGAGAGCAAAAAGTCAATCAATTTTGGATTTAGGATTTTAGATTTTGGATTAACTCCACCCTAAAAGTGCTCTGCTTGGAGCGGAGCGAAACGAAGCCTAGATTTTTAAATTTACGATTTTGGATTAATTACGTCAATCAATTTTGGATTTAGGATTTTAGATTTTGGATTAATTCCATTTTAGAAAGACGGGGCTTATACCGAAAATCCCCAATTTAAAATCTAAAATCTAAAATTTCAAATTGTTTTGGTCAAAGAAGGACGGGGCTTGTACCGAAAATCAACGCCAAGTACCAAGTGAGGGAAACAAGGACTATGGCACAAAGTGCCACGCTACGCGCTTGCTGTATTGGCTC
>NZ_JCACKO010000092.1:0-16863 GCF_059505445.1 Brasilonema angustatum
TACCAGCACAGGGTTGGATATATAACGAAAAAGGTGAGGTGGTGCTGGTCGCTTATGATCCTACTAAGACTGGCCTACAGCGTGAGCAGCCAGCACCTACTAGTAATTGTGCTGCAGTGAAATAAGATATGTAGAACGTTTAAGCTTTGATTCGGTGTCGATTTAACCTCACCCCGCCCTTACGGGCACCCCTCTCCTTAGCAAGGAGAGGGGAGGTTTTGGCGTTAGCCAAAGCCGGGGTGAGGTAATACGCGCGTCATCCAAACTTTAATCTCAACACTGAAAAGATAGCCGCGCTAAGAACCGCACTTGCAGGAACTGTAATCACCCATGCTGCAGCAATTCCTTGAAGAGTTTTGAATTTAATAGACTTAATATCTTGCACCAATCCAATACCAACGACACCACCAACCAAAGCATGGGAGGTGGAGACGGGTAAACCCAACCGAGAGGCAAGGAGGATAGTTGTGGCAGTTGCGAGTTCAGCACAAAATCCACTACTGGGTTGCAAGGAAATAATACTTTCGCCAATCGTGGCGATAACTTTTTTTCCCAAAATGGCTAAACCAGTCACAATTCCAACGCCACCAAGTATTAGAATCCATATGGGGATGTTAAAACCATCTGTAGGTACTGTGCCAGTGCGGTTAATGTAAGCAATTGCAGCTAGAGGAGCGATCGCATTTCCCACATCATTAGAACCATGAGCAAAAGCAACAAAACAAGCACTAAGCAATTGAAATCGACCAAATATCCCCTCAACAGGATTAGTGAATCGGGGATTTCGGATTACTACTCTTCCTTGCTCCCCTGCTCCCCCTGCTTCCCCTACTTCCCCTGCTCCCCTGCTCCCCTGCTCCTCTGCTCCCCTGCTCCCCACCTCCAACTGTCGCCAGCTGTAAAAGGTGAGTCCAACTGCAGCTACAGCACCAGTTACCAATGGAATATCATGGGCAGGTATTTTGAAACCAACTTGCTCAATCAGAAAAGTTGCTAGTCCCTGAGTTAATGACGGTAGCACAATCACACCAAATATCCCCAGCAAAACAGCACTCAACCAAGGAATCCACTCGTTTAACTGTATTAATGGATTTGGTTGATCTAAAATCCAGCGCTTGATTTGACTGTAGAATAAAGCAGCAATTGCACCAGTGATGACTGGGGTGATAATCCAACCTATCGTGATTTGTCCAATTGTTGACCAATCGATCGCACTCACTCCCAAAGCAACCCAACTAAATCCGGCGATCGCACCAACAACCGCATGAGAAGATGATACAGGCAAACCCCGTGATGTGGCAATTTGCAGCCACAAACCGCCAGAAAGCAGCACCGCCACCATTCCAGTAACTAGCATTTGCGGTGTATCGGCAAACAAAGCTGGGTTGACAATTTCTGTCGCCAAAGTTTGCGATACTTCTTGTCCAAACAGTACCGCACCCGTAAACTCTAACACTCCAGCAATAATCAATGCCTGTTTGAGGGTAACAGCTTTGGAACCAACAGAAGTTCCCATTGAGTTAGCAACGTCATTTGCTCCGAGATTCCAAGCGAGATAAAAGGCGAGAAGTGCAACTATGATGACAAGCATTTTGTTTGTGTGGAATATGAGGGGAGTGAGGGAATGTGGGAGTGAGAACAATACGGTTCGGTAATATCGGTTATCTCAAAGGAGATCCCCCCAACCCCCCTTAAAAAGGGGGGCTATCTTACCCATTTACCCCCTTTTTAAGGGGGTCGCCGCAGGCGGGGGGATCTTATCCGAACCATATTGGGAGTGTGGGAGTCAGGTAAGAAGAGGAAACGGGGCACAAAGATCTCTTGCTGGGAGGAAGAAAAGCCAATGGACACTAGCTCTCCCTGCTCCCTGCTCCCTTCTCCCTTCTCCCTCTCTACGGATAAATCAAAATCTTATACGTTTCTGCAGTCGGAGTGATCGCCTGTTCCACTGCTGCTGATAAATCTTGTAATGGATAGCGATCGCTAATCAATGCTTGCACATCTATGCGTCGATTAAAGACAATATCAGCTGCTAAACTTTGAATGCGGTACGATGAACTGTAACTGCCCATCAGGTCAATTTCCCTACGATAGAGAAGATTCGGATTAACTGGAATTTCCATCTCATCAGGAAACTCTGCGAAAAAGAGAATTTTTCCACCTTTGCGAGTACAGTCGAGGGCTTGAAAGAAAGCTTTATCACTTGGGACTGCAAGTAGGGTAACATCAACACCCATGCCATTGGTCAAATCATGAATTTTTGCTGGTAAATTGGCATCACGGGCATCAAAAGCAGCTTCTGCACCTACACTCAAAGCTTTTTCTATGCGGGATGGGAGTAAGTCGGTGGCGATCGCCTTCGCCCCAAAATACTTCACCAACATGATAAACATTAACCCAATTGGTCCGGCTCCAGTAATCAAAACTGTTTGCCCAGGAGCAATTTGAGCTTTTTTCACTGCTTTGAGGCAGCAATTTGTTGGTTCTACAAAACTTGCTTCTTCAAAACTGATATTATCAGGAATGGGAATCAACCCCCCATTACGCACAATATGACCGGGAACTTTGACATACTCAGCAAAACCTCCACCACTAGCGTTAAATCCTGCTGTCGTAGAGATGTTTTTGTAAGTATCGCACATCGAGAAATTATCATTTAGGCAGTAATCGCAACGCATACAAGGGATATGGTGCATCACCGCCACCCGTTGTCCAACTTGCCAGCCTTTGACTTGCGAACCCACCGCTGATATAGTTCCAGCAGTTTCATGTCCAAAAATGCGCGGCGGTTCATACAAAGGATAACGAATTTTTTTGATATCCGACTGACACAACCCCACCACCTGCACCTGTACCAGAACCTCATCCGGTTCCAGTGTCGGTACGGGCAGTTCTTCGTAAGAAAGTTGATTAACGCCTCTAAATACCTGTGCTTTCATGTTAAATTTTCACCACTCAACGATCATACATTTAACACTTAGGGCGTTCTTTATGTGACTTGCTACAAAATTTTCGTCACGTAAATATTTTGTGGTAGTTTAAATTACATGAATCTTGAGATTTAAAAGAGGCATGGGGAAAAGAACACAGGAGTCTAAAACAACACACAGAGAAGCCATTTCACTATTCTGATTCTTCATTTTTCTCGTCGTAGAACCCCTCATCTTGCAAAAACTGAGTCAGTTCGTTAAGCGCTTCTCGACGCTTTTTACCCCGTTGTTCTTTATACCGGACTAAATTCTCAAAACAAACCCGTCGATGTGAACCCACCTTAATGTAGGGAATTTCTCCCTGTTCTAATAACTTAACAACATAAGGTCGTGAAACGTTGAGAAATTCAGCGGCTTGTTGTGTTGTCATTTCATAACTGTGGGGAACTAGAGATACAGCTTGTCCTGATGCCATTGCATGGACGACATGACGCAGCACTTGATAAAGTGACTCAGGAATGTCAATTTGTTCTCCATTAGCTCCTATTAGTTTCGCCTGAGAATCTTGGTTATTAAGAATATCTTCTAGTTGCTTAATAGACTGGGCTTCTTGTTCAGTCTTCACTGCTTTTATAGGCACGTTATGTCTTAATATCATTGTCATTTTTTCAATATTTTATAACTCTATGCAACCTACGATAACACATAATATATTACATAAACGAAATATCCGAAATAATTAAGGACTTTTCTTCACACCTGCCAAAACAAATTTGATCGCCGCCTCAATATGCTTTTCTAGCATTTCTGGACTGAGGCGATCAATCTCAGGAGTTAAGTGTTTCCAATTTTATTGCACAGTAAAGAGGCTTATCGCTGGGTGCTAAACAGGGCTGAAATACCTAATTTATAGTACATATATACGATTCTTCAGTCCAATTCCGAACTCTATTAATGATGAGTTGTAGTTAGTACTCGATACTTAGCACTGTTTTAACGAGATTCAAAAATGATTCATCAAACATACACAGCTGACGTCTTAGTCGTCGGCGGTGGAACAGGAGGAACCGCCGCCGCCATTCAAGCAGCGCGACGGGGGGCAAAAACTATCCTTGTGAGTGAATTTCCTTGGTTGGGGGGAATGCTGACTTGTGCTGGGGTATCTGCACCAGATGGGAATGAACTAGAAGCTTTTCAAACAGGGTTATGGGGTGCGTTTTTACGAGAATTACAGCACCGCCAGCCGGGAGGATTAGACAATTGTTGGGTTAGCTTTTTTAGTTACGATCCGCGTATTGGGGCAAAGATTTTTGCAGATTGGGTGCAGGAATTGCCCAATTTACTTTGGATCACAGGACAAGTGCCGTTAGAAGTTTTCCAGCAGGGGAATTGCGTTTGTGGCGTCCGATTTGCAGATTTGACTGTCAAAGCCAAGATAACTCTCGACGCTACAGAGTTAGGAGATTTATTAGCTTTAGCTGATATACCTTACCGTTGGGGCTGGGAATTACATTCGGAGTGGGGAGAACCAAGCGCCCCAGCAGATTTTAATCATCTCACACAAAGATATCCCGTGCAAGCTCCCACCTGGGTGGTGGTGATGCAAGATTTTGGTGAAGTAGTTGCACCAGAAATCCCAAGCGCACCGAACAATGATCCATCACAGTTTGTTGGTGCTTGGGACGGCTACGGTGCAGAACAGTTTTTGAATTACGGACGTTTGCCCGGTGGTTTATTTATGATTAATTGGCCAATTCGTGGTAATGACTACGGTGAAGGTGTGGGGCGATTGATAGAAACAGAAGAAACAAAGCGCGAGTTTCTGCAAGAATGCTTTTGGCACAGCCAAAATTTTGCCCATTTTATCCAAAACCAGCTTGGTCGTCGCTATGGATTAGCTCATAACATTTTCCCTCACTCCCTCTGTCCCTCCTCCTTCGCCCTTCACCCTTACTACCGGGAAAGCCGCCGTCTAGTGGGACTAACGACCATTCGAGAACAGGACATTTTGCCCATAACTGGAGGTATGGTTGCATCTTTATATATAGATGCAATAGCGATCGCTAACTACCCCAACGACCACCATTATCCAGGTGTCGAGTTCCAAGTACAACCCAAATCGATGCGCTGGGGAGGACGGAGAACGGGAACTCCCTTCACAATTCCCTACCGTTGTTTAGTTCCTATAGAAACAGATGGTTTACTAGTATGCGAGAAGAACATTTCTGTTTCTCATATTGCCAATGGAGCAACCAGATTGCAGCCTGTGGTGATGGGTATCGCTCAAGCTGCAGGTATGGCTGCAGCTTTGTGTGTTGAGTTGGATTTAAGCCCCCGAAATTTGCCAGTTAGAGTTTTACAAGAAGCTTTATTACATGATAAATATGCACCAGCAGCAATTATTCCATTATTGAATTCGCTCCCAAAAGATCCGGATTGGTTGCATTGGCAATCGTACTATTTAGAAGAACCAGAATTATATCGAATTCATGGAAATTGCCTTTGTTTATCTTCCTGTCAACATCAGAATGTTGATAGCAATAATACCATAACTGTACGAAAGATTAACTGTTTCCAGGGCATCTTTCACCACATATCTGAACAAGATTACAAATTCACTATCACTGCGCCAAGTATCCATAGGGGGGATACTTGGCAGATTGTGACTTTGCGATCGCACATCCATGAGCAATTGCAAACTTTTTGTGATCAGCAACTGCTCACCATTTGCGGTCGAATGAATCACGCTCTTAATTGGTTGATAGTTGAAAACCTCAGCAGATAGAAGAGGATTAAACAGTAAAAATCAATACTATTTCCGAAATTATCCGGATGCAGTAAACATAACTCAGTAGTAGTGAAATGAAGAGTTCAAAAATAGACATTTATTATGCGTGCTGCCATTTCATTTATGATCACAGGATTGTTCTTTAGCTCCTTAGCTATTAACACAAAAGCACTTGAGCTACAGGCATCTAACGTTGACTCACAACAGTTGATGGCGGCAGTAGGCAGTACCCAAAAGTCTCGCAAAGACTGGAGGGGCAGTGGTCGCAAACAATTGGTGGAATACATCAAGAGCACACATCCTGTTGTCTAACAACTAGATGCCAATGCTATTTGTTGGGGTGGCAATTGTCTTGTACAAAGAGAATCGAAGTACTGTAAGCCAGGGTTTTTTGAAAATTAATTACACACTCTCCCTAGTATAGATGTGAAACCAAAAATACAATGAGTCTAGGGAACAGTTCTGTATTTCACCCAAAAATTTTTGTTTACTTAGTTACCTGTTAACTTTTGCATAAAGATGCGATGCAAGTTATACGTTTCACTTTAGTGTCATACAAATGACTTGATTCCCATGGCGTTTTTGAGGTTTGAATATGTATGAGAAATTTGGTGAAATAGTATTAGCTGCTAATATTGCAAGCATTAAGAGCCACTTAAATAAAAATGAGTAGGAAATTCCTGAACGCAACCTTCACGTTATCTGTTGAAAAGGTATTAGTTGGGCGTTAGCAGTTCAGTTAAAGTCCATGTGTTTCAGATATTGTGATATCAAGTCCGGTTGATAACTTGTCGTGTGTCCGCACTCGCTGCGGACACCCATTCAAGCGGATTTGATATGACTATTGAGAAATCTCTGTTGAGTACTACAACTTTGTCCAAGAACAGGTTGGAGAAAGACGACTAAGGTTATGGATAGCTGATGAGTGAGAATTCATCAAACAGCTGTTCAGGTGAAATTTGGCAAAAAACGGGGTGGACATTGCCCACCCCACAAACATCACATACAAAACATTTGTTCTATGCCTTCATTTTCTGGCGGTTATCTTGCGTCCCTTTTAAACCATTGAGAAACATCGGCACAAATCTTTCGATCAATGCTTGTGGATCTCGCTTCCAAACTCGCTCAACGGCATTAATCCGAGTTATTTGCAAATCTGGTGCCAACAGAGTCTGCGGTAAACGTTCCATCAGGTACTGAGGACGTTGCCATACAGGCATTGTGTTTGCCACTTCCAGCAGGTTGGCAACTCTACGCAGTTCTGCACCCAAGGTGATATCCATACCAGCTTCAAAAGCTGCTTGTTCAATCGCAGCATACTTTCGCTTGGCTTGATCAACCTTTTGGCGATGTTCTGGACTTTTATCTGCTAACTGCCCCAACCAACGGTTACCCCAGCGAACGTGTCCTGCTTCCTCTGGCAGAATTTTTTCAATCGTTTCGCGGATTTTGATGTTTTCTTCGGTTTGGGGTGCTTGCTTGAGGACGTAAATGTGAGCAGAGAAGTACTCACAGCCCCGTTTTTCAGTTACGTTAATTGCTGCCAATGCGGCAATAATACCATCCTCTAGGTTGTGTTCCGCGTTTAAAAATTCTCGGTCTATCAGACGGTCAAACTCATCAATGTAGGAAGATCCAAGAGGTGTTCCTACATTCGCTCCCAGTTCCACCAATAAATCAGTCAGCCACATAGCATGACGGGCTTCATCGGAGATATGGTGAGATAAATCTCGTACCAGTTCGGGTGGCTGTCCATTGAGCTGTTCAATGACTTCAGTGAGGTCTTTGCAACTGCGTTGCTCACTATAGCGGTAGCGGTTGAGAGTGACCAGATGAATATCGCGATCGCGGACAACTTGTGTCAAGATGTCCCTTGCACCTATAGCGTTTTGAAATTTGCGTGGGTAAGCAACAGCCATAACTTTTTATGAGAGTTATGTAAAGTAATATTAATATTATATTACTTTTCTGTAACCGCCGTAGCTTTTCTTTACATTAAGCAGGCTTTCGAGCAATAAAGTACTTGCTCGCGAGCTTAGCAGTTTATGAGCTAGACCAAAATAATTTTTGCTCTACTGAGGCACTTAAGCGTAAATAAATCTCCAGCCGTATGTCTGAACATTATGCGAAGTATGCCGGGGGAAGCTTCCCCCGGCATACTTCGCGACTACGACGAGAGATCTAGTTTGACGGCTGGAAATTTATTTTTATGGATCTCCCTCAAAAGTCTGATAAGTTAGTTTGGTTAAGGTGTCAGACATGAGAATTGTTTAAGCTTTTGTAACTTTTATTTTTATAATTTTAATAATTTTCATCAAAAAAGCATAAATCCTAAGAAAAGTCTATGTCGTGAGGCAAAATCACTCTTCAGTAAGATGTGAGCCTCTGACTAGCGGCAACGAGACCAGCAAAATATGAAAGAAATACCTTTTTCACGCCCTATGGCTAACGCCACGCCTTACGGTGAGACCCTCATCAAGTACTGGCTCACGCCACATGCCTCAACGCGCTTAACCCGCGCACGGTGAGACAGCGCGAATGACGGCTCTCCCGACCTAGGCGACTGCGTTAGCGCAGCGGAACCGGAGGTTCTCCCCGATAGCCTTAAGGCGTGGCGTTAGCCATAGGGCAGTGGCTCCCCTACACCCCTACACCCTTACACTCCTACACCCCTGTGTTTCTTAAGAAGTAAGAATTTGTTCTTTCCCCCTTACCCCTTTTTCCAAACCGTGAGGGAGATGAGTAGTGCTTGGACGAAAAGTATTGACCCTACTCTCCTTTTAAACTGTCCTCCAAGTGTTTACAAATAACGGGAAGCCGCTTTACATCTACCGACTTCTCTTGGCAACGCATTGGCTCCTGGGTGGAAATCCTAAGTTCCCTACTCTAATTATTAATTTTTATTACAAATTACTATTTAGTAGTTTTTGTTACAGAATTGTGTTTTAGAATAAAAACTATAAAGTTACTGAATGATGACATTACACAAACAATTAAGGAGAACTTTATTATGTCTACTCAAGAAAAAGCCCGTGCTTTGATGATGCGTCACTATCAACTCATTAAGAATCGTCAACAATCGATGCTGGGGCGTGCTGGCGAAGAATTAGGTCTTCCTGGAGAAGTCTCTCACTACTGGAACCCTGTTCAAGGAAAAATAGATCCTACTGTGCGCATAACTTATGATCGCAGCAATGCAGCTATGAGCTAAGTGTTAACAACTAGGGGTGTAGGGGATGTAAGAGCGTCAGTGCACTGAACCCATCACTATCTCTTACGAGTATGCCTGCCTTCGCCTGACGGCTAACAATAGTGACTGACGGTGAACGATTTTTGAAAATTGTTCACCGTTGCTATATGTTGCGTCTATGTTCCTCGCAGTGGTAGATAGATACAAGGCTCAATTTTATCAGTGACGAAAAGTGGCTAAAAACACCTGGTTTTCGATGAAAAACCACAGCGTGATTCTTGTGAGCCTTAAACTCGTGCGCTCTTAAGCGTTAGCAACAGCCTTAAGAAACTAAATCCCCCTTCTTCCCTGTTAAGCGTTTCCTGTTGACGGGACTTAGACAAAAAACACCCAGAAAAAAGCCTCAAATCTATATACACAAAGATTTTGACATCGTTTTGCCTATTTTGTTGATATATCTGGGTTTGTGCCATTTTTTTGAGCATTTGGTGTATTTAGCTTACTCTGCATGGGTTTGAGGCTTGTTTCTTACTCAAAAATGTTTAAGTCCCATTAAGCGTTAAGCGTTAAGCGTTAAGCGTGTTTCTTAAAAGCAGGGGCACTGGCGGCACACCAACCGCTACGAATGAAAGAACACCCCTACACCCCTACACCTCTACACCCCTACACCCCTGTGTTTCTTCAGAGTTAATCTTAAAAACGACCTTATGTAAAGAAAACTTTGTGCATCAAGCTATAAACTTCGGACAAGCCCAGTTTTGAGATATCCTGAAGTAGAAGCCAGCATAACGCGGAGAATCATAGTTGTGAAGTTGCAGCGACCGATTTTAGTGGGAGGATTGGGACTGTCCTTTTCTCTGTGGATGTTACAAAATTTGCACCATTCGATGGTGCAGATTGGTGAATTTAGTTTGTTGAGTTTGTTAGCCGTTGGCGGCGGTTTGTGGTTATTAAAGTCAAATCGCACTCAAAATAGTTCGCAATCGCTAAGCAGTGTACCAGTAGATCGTACGACAGTAGAAGCTAGCATTGCTAAAGCCCAAGCCGTGGTTAACCAACTCGCACAGGAAACAGAAAATCCTCTAACCGTAGGGACATTGCGAGAACAACTTACCCGTCTTACGGCTGAGTTAGATAGACAAGAAATGATTGCTGTTGTCACTGGTGGCAAATCGGTAGGTAAAACGACTTTGATTGAAGTCTTAAAATCTAGCTGGTGTCAAAATGTAGAGACGGGAAGCTTTTCGTTAGTCGAATTCCAAGAAACACCACCTTTGTTTGTCAAAGCAAGCGAAAACTCAGATGTAGATGTTTTGACACACGCAAACAAATCTGATGTTGTCTTGTTCCTGACAAATGGTGATTTAACAGATTCGGAATTTCAAAGCTTACAACAGCTAAAAGCAATCAATCAAAACACGATTCTGGTTTTTAATAAACAAGATCAGTATTTGCCAGATGAACGTGTAAGCGTGTTGCAATCGCTGAAACATCGGATGTCCTCAATTGTTGTGGCGACTGCGGCATCTCCCAGTTTGATCAAAGTACGGAAGCATCAAGAAGATGGTTGTGTGCAAGAATCCCTGGAACTACCAACACCAGACATTCAACAGTTGACGCAGCAGTTGGGTGAAATGTTGACACAGCAACCAGAACAGTTGGTGTGGGCAACTACAATGAGGAAAGTTTTGTTGCTCAAAGCTGAAGCGAAAAACTTGCTGAATGAAATCAGACGCGATCGCGCTGTAAAATCAATTGAACAATACCAATGGATAGCTGCTGCAGCAGCATTTGCCAACCCAGTACCAGCGCTTGATATCTTAGCAACAGCCGCAATTAACGCTCAAATGGTTATGGATTTGGGTGGTATCTATCAGCAAAAATTTTCCTCAGAACAAGCGCAAACAGTTGCTGGCACAATGGGAAGTTTGATGGTGAAACTGGGTTTAGTAGAACTGTCTTCCAAGGCAGTAAGTACAGTACTCAAAACTAACGCTATCACCTTTGTTGCTGGTGGCTTGGTGCAGGGAGTCAGTGCTGCTTATTTAACTCGCATCGCAGGTTTAACTTTAGTTGAATATTTCCAACAGCAGGAAGTCGCGATTCACTCTGGAACAGTGTTAAATCTTGACAAGTTGCGGCAAACTTTGCGAAGCGTATTTCAGCAGAATCAGCAAATGGCTATTTTGCAAAGTTTTGTTAAGCAAGGCGTGAAGCATTTGACGCCACAACCACAGCAACTACAACTTGTTAAATCTGAGATTAGCGCTTAGCCTTAGTCAGGTGGAATTCACACTCACACAAACAAAGTTCGCCTACACAAGCTCAAGTTTCCTAAAGCTGTTCAGGCGGGCTTTGTCTGTATAAGGAAATAGGGAACGCTTAACAGGGAACGCTTAACAGGGAACAGGGGAAAGAATAAAGGTGTACCTACGTGAGCAAAAATCAAATAGGACTCCTATGTAAACTCATGCCATTTACAAGTAAAGATACTGAGAAAATATCAATATTGGTCTTCCCTGATGTGCTGATTATTGTATTAGCGCTAAAAATAGAAGAAAGTTATAGTAATTTAATTAAACTTCATAATTGTTAGGAATAACACTACATGATCTGATAAAGTTCAGATAAAAAACTTAAAAATTATGATTTAATTTATCTAAATAGCTTGAAATTTTTCCATAAAGGTTAATAATTAATCATTGGCAAAAAAGGCGATGGCAGCAGATTATACAGACATTGACATTGCGCCATTTATAGATCACGCTCTGCTGATACCAACCGCTACCTCAAAGCAGGTTGAACAATGGTGTGAAGAAGCAGATAGATTTCATTTTGCGGCGGTTTGTGTGTACCCGACTCATGTGAAGCAAGCCGCAGAACTTTTGCACGGTAAAAAGCCGAAAGTTTGTACAGTGATTGGCTTTCCTACCGGGGCAACAACTTCCGCAACAAAGCTGTATGAAGCTCAAGAAGCAGTGGAAAATGGAGCCACTGAGTTAGATGTGGTGATAAATTTGGGCTGGTTAAAAGCAGGCAACACTGAGAACGTACACCAGGAAATTGCCCAAATATGTGAAGAAACTGGGCAAACAGTCAAGGTTATTTTAGAAACTAACCTGCTGACGGACGCGGAAAAAAGACTAGTAGCAGAAATCTGTATGGATGCTGGTGCAGCATTTCTCAAAACGAGTACTGGTTGGAATGGCGCTACGACAGTAGAAGACGTACGACTTTTGAAAGAAATCACACAAGACAGCGTTGGAATTAAAGCCTCAGGAGGTATTCGCACCATCGACCAAGCTTTAGACTTGATTATGGCGGGTGCAACCAGATTAGGTACTTCTCGCAGTATCGATTTGCTTCATCAACGCCATAGACGGGACTTGAGTGAGTAGTCATTTGTTCTTTGTCTTTTGTCTCAAGCTCATGACTCATGACTAGTAACTAATGACTAATGACTAATGAGTAAAACTTATAAAGCAACTGGAATTAATCTTAAAGCTCAGGCTCTCGGAGAATCAGATAGACTAGTGACAATTTTGACACCAGAGTTTGGTCTGATTCGAGCAGTCGCCCCAGGATCACGAAAACACAACTCCAGTCTTGGTGGTAGAAGTGCAATGTTTGTGGTAAACGAGCTACTGATTGCTAAAGGGCGATCGCTCGATAAAATCACTCAAGCACAAACAATAAAATCTTATCCAGGTCTTGCTAGAAACTTAGGAAAGTTGGCTGCTAGCCAGTATTTAGCAGAAATAGTACTATCTGTAGCGTTAAGCGAGCAACCCCAAGAAGAACTTTATGAGTTACTCAACGAACATCTCAATCGTTTAGAAGTTTTAGAAAGCGCAGAAACATTAAATGTTTTAGCACATCTGGCTCATGGGGTATTTCACCTTTTAGCTTTGGCGGGACTAACTCCCCAAGTACAAGTCTGTTGCATCACTGGACGCTCTCTCATACCAGATTTTACAGATCCAACTTGGCAAGTCGGATTTAGCATACCAACAGGTGGAACAATTTGCTTAAGTGCTTGGGAACGTCTGAAGGAGGAGAAAAGAAAACAACAAAGTTTTCCTAGCTTTCCACCTCATCACCCCAGTTCCACAACTTCTTCCACCATTCCTGCTACTGTGAAAGAGAAGCCTGCCAACTACCAAACAATTATTCATCGGCAAGAAATACCAGTTATATCAAGCCGCTTGAATGCAACAGAACTTGCTATACTCCAGCACCTGTCGCAACCAGAGATCATCCAAGATATAACCAGAAATGATGGCTGGTTATCCGTTGAGCAAGTTTTGCGCTCCTATACTCAGTATCACATTGGTCGCCTTATTCGCTCCGCTGCTTTAATAGATTCTTATTTTGCTGCTAACCATGATGCAACCGTCTGATTTGGATCCAAAAATCCTGCCGTTATCACAAAGTTACGCTAGGAAACAGAATAAGGCATCAATGCCTAAAATCGCTAACAACCCGAATATTCCCAAGTCTCTACCCAGTCATGTTAACTTGCACGAGCAGGCAAAAGACATTTTCGTAAATCAGAAAAATTGTACATCGGAAATCTCAAAAACTGATGTCACTAACCACAAACAACAATCGGAAAACAATTTGACCTCTAGCGAGGCAAATGGCAAAAATAATATTTCCGAAGATAGCACCCAAGAGGCGACAGCAGCTGTAGCAAAAACAACAGAAATAACAGAAGCTTCTGGTTCCAGTCCAGAAGCTGCATCACGTGAACAGCAAGAGCAAGGGTTTTTGCCGATATTAAAAAACCCCAACTTTTTGGCTCTTTGGGGTGGTCAAGTCTTTTGTCAGATGGCAGATAAAGTGTATCTGGTTTTGATGATTGCCATCATTAATACTCAGTTTCAAACAAGCGAACAGAGTATTAGTGGTTGGGTTTCAACGCTGATGATGGCTTTCACCATTCCCGCAATTCTTTTTGGTTCCCTTGCTGGTGTGTTTGTAGATCGCTGGTCGAAAAAGGCGGTGCTAGTAGCAACAAATGTTTTGCGCGGCATACTAGTGTTGGCAATTCCAGCAATGCTGTGGCTGACTCATGATTGGCAACCATTAGTGGGAGTTTTGCCAGTGGGTTTTGCCATCATTTTGACAGTGACTTTCTTGGTTTCTACGCTGACGCAGTTTTTTGCACCGGCAGAACAGGCGGCTATGCCTTTAATTGTCAAAGAAGAGCATTTGCTTTCGGCAAACTCACTGTACACAACAACAATGATGGCGTCAGTGATAGTTGGGTTTGCAGTTGGGGAACCATTGTTAGGGGTAGCAGATCAATTGTGGTCGCAAGTAGGTGGTAGTGATGGACTAGGTAAAGAACTTGTAGTGGGTTGCAGTTATGCGATCGCCGGATTCGTTTTGTTGTTGCTTGTCACTCATGAAAAACCTCAACAAAGCGAAAAAGAATCTCCTCACATTTTTGCTGACTTGCAAGATGGTTTGCGTTATCTAAAAGAAAATTCTCGTCTTCGCAATGCCCTTGTTAAACTGATCATTTTGTTCTCAGTATTTGCGGCATTAACCGTTTTAGCCGTTCGTATGGCAGAATTAATTCCTAACTTAAAAGCTTCCCAATTTGGCTTTTTACTAGCAGCAGGTGGTGTTGGTATTGCTGTTGGCGCAACTCTTTTAAGTTTATTTGGTCAGCGCTTGTCCTATACCCAGTTAAGTTTGTGTGGATGTATAGGAATGGCAGCATCTCTTATCGGTCTGTCGATATTTACTAAACAGTTATGGATCGCCCTGCTTTTAATAACACTGTTAGGTGTCTTTGGGGCGTTGGTGGGTATTCCCATGCAGACAGCCATCCAAACAGAAACTCCGCCAGAAATGCGTGGGAAAGTTTTTGGTTTACAAAACAATGTGATTAATATTGCTTTGTCCTTACCCTTAGCACTAACAGGCGTAGCAGAAACCTTTGTTGGATTACAGACGGTATTTTTGGTATTAGCTGCGATTGTTTTTTCTGGTGGTATATTGACCAGTTACACCTCTTCTAAGTAGCTATCAGATAAAAAGAGTTAATCTTCAGCTTTTACAACCGATTATTTACTGAAAACTTCAGTTGTTATGGTAGACTTACCTCAGTACTAAACTCTCACGAGTCTTGCTGGGAATCAACCCAAGTTTGAGCTAGACGTTATACCTAACGTCTACGAGGGTTGTTAGAAGTTACATAAATTAACAACCCAAAAGTGAAGTAAGTAAAGCCAAAAGTACACTTGTCTAGAAATGTACAAAGCTTTTGTACAAGGTGACAGTAAGTTTTGTGTTGCCCCAAGTTAAGAACCAGCAAGTAAAGCGAGACAAAGGACTAATTAAAAAAGGACAAAAACCTAATATAATAAATTCGCTTTACTGATAGCTAACAAAGAATGCGTATAGCCTGGATTGGAAAAAAATCACCCTTTTGTGGCAATGTCACCTACAGTAGAGAAATTACAAATGCCTTGTTAGACCGGGGACACCAAGTTAGCTTTCTCCAC
This sequence comes from Brasilonema angustatum, assembly GCF_059505445.1. Lineage (NCBI taxonomy): Bacteria > Bacillati > Cyanobacteriota > Cyanophyceae > Nostocales > Scytonemataceae > Brasilonema > Brasilonema angustatum. The sequence goes on from NZ_JCACKO010000092.1 coordinate 15,427, forward strand.
TTCGCTCAAGAAGAATCCGATGTGGGGAACTTGCCTAATTGTCAAGAAGTCACCCTACCCTTCATCTACAAGTCTCAGGTTTACACAATTCCAACTTTCAAAGCGACTAAGGTTTTAACCCAGTCGCTGCGACGCATTAAACCTGATATAGTCCATGCTTCTCTGACTTTATCTCCCCTCGACTTCGTTCTACCAGAAATTTGTGAGCGACTGAAGTTACCTCTGATTGCTACCTTCCATACACCATTTGCTGGAAAGGGCGCAAAACTGGTATCAGGAACACAACTTTTGGCTTATCAACTCTACGCACCTTTTTTGGGTAATTATGATCGCGTGATTGTCTTTTCCCAAATTCAACGAGAATTATTGGCTCGCATGGGTGTTCAGGAACAAAACATTGCTGTCATTCCCAACGGTGTGGATGTTGAAAAATATTCTCCCGGTCTTTCCAATGTCAAAGAAGAATTTCGCGCTGAACGTTTGTTTGTCTACCAAGGTCGGATAGCCCCAGAAAAAAACGTTGAAGCCCTCCTCCGTGCTTGGAAAGATGCACAAATGGGACCAGATAGCACATTGCTCATTGTTGGTGATGGTCCGTTGAAACCTTCTTTAGAGCCATTTTACGATTTGGAGCACAATATTATCTGGTTAGGATTTGTCGCTGACGAACAACGACGAATCGAAATTTTACGGGGAGCAGATGTATTTATTTTACCATCTTTAGTAGAGGGATTATCTTTGTCTCTGTTAGAAGCAATGGCTTGTGGAGCCGCTTGCATAGCAACAGATGTCGGTGCAGATGGAGAGGTAATGGAAAAAGGAGCGGGTGTTATTCTTAACACAAAAACTGTACGTTCCCAATTAAGAACCCTCTTGCCACTATTCCAAGATCATCCCGAATTAACAACCTTGCTGGGGCAGAAAGCCAGAAAGCGGGTATTAGAACAGTATACTCTTAGTAGTAATATTACTCGACTTGAAGAACTTTATACTAAAGTTTTGGAACAGCGACGATTCGTACCGCTAAGTTGGGGAGCGTGAATTATATAGAAAAAAGGGTGAGGTGATACTCATGAATCCAACGCGCGTGTGACCTCACCCCGGCTTTGGCTTACGCCAAAACCTCCCCTCTCCTTAGTAAGGAGAGGGGTGCCCGTTAGGGCGGGAGTGAGGTGAGACCAGTGCTGCAGGAGGGTCTCCCGACCTAGGCATCTGGCGTTAGCGTAGCGAGACCGAAGGTCTTCCCCGGAGGGTTAAATCAGCGTGGAATCAAACCTTAATCGTTCTATAAATCTTATTTCACTGTTGAGATTAGAGTTTTGACAATGCGCGTGTGACCTCACCCCGGCTTTGGCTTACGCCAAAACCTCCCCTCTCCTTAATAAGGAGAGGGGTGCCCGTTAGGGCGGGAGTGAGGTGAGACCAGTGCTGCAGGAG
>NZ_JCACKO010000093.1:0-16402 GCF_059505445.1 Brasilonema angustatum
GGCGATCGCTCAAAACCTCACCCTCGCTTTTAGCTGCGCTAGAATCTTTCCCTCTCCTTTATAAGGAGAGGGATGCCCGACAGGGCAGGGTGAGGTTTTAACGGTGTACACACCGGATCGCTCAAAACCTCACCCTCGCTTTTAGCTACGCTAGAATCTTTCCCTCTCCTTTATAAGGAGAGGGATGCCCGATAGGGCAGGGTGAGGTTTTCCCACGGACATGATATAAATAAGTCCTAATTGAGTTTAGTTGCTGGCTTTAATTGTGTGGGTTGGCTAAGACTGCGGAAATAGAGGCTACCCACAACCACCCAAAACAGAAGATATCCTACAGCCTGAACGAAATAGAGTTTTTGCGTATAGCCAAATAAAGTTTTCAGCAAAATTCCAGGAAACTGTCGATCAGGTAAAATACCTGAGAGATCCCAAACTTGGGGACCTAAAAGACAAGAAGTATTTCCTTGTCCGCAAGCATCAGCAACTGAGGAATTGATTTGGCTGTAAGCGATCGCCGCCGCATCAAGATGGCGGAGTGCAGAAATCACTAATCCAGAGACAATCAGCAGCAGGAACACGCCCATCACCTGGAAAAATTTGCTCAAGTTGATGCGGATACTCCACTTAAACAGTAGCATCCCGATGACAATAGCCATACTTAGTCCTCCTATTGCCCCAAGTACGGGTGTCCAACCTTCTTGAAACTTGGCGACGATAAACAAAGCCGTTTCTAAACCTTCCCGAAATACGGCAATAAAAATTAAGCTGAAAATCGCCCAAGCTGCACGATTGTCTTCACCTAAAGCAGTTTTAACTGAGCCTTCGATTTCTGCTTTAAGAAATCGTGCTTGTCGTGTCATCCAGATTAGCATCCAACTGAGCATGGCGATCGCAATTACGCCCAGTCCCACCTCGAAAAGTTGCTTGAAGACAGGTGCATACAACAAATCAGATGTCTGCAATCCTTGGATTCCCAGATTTAGTAGTAAACCGACAACAAAACTAGCTAAAGTGCCGCTGAGAACTCCTAAGTATACCCAACGATGCAACCTTTGTTGTTCAGCTTGCTGTAAACAGGCAAAGACGATTCCGACAACTAAAGCAGCTTCGACACCTTCTCTTAAGGTAATGAAAAATGTTGGTAATGCAGCACTCCAATTCATAGTAATTCGTAATTAGTAATTCGTAATTAGGCAACCCAGATGAAATCTGACTTTCTAAATTTACATCTGTAGTCTCATATCTTGCACCAGCTTTTCCGTCCGCCAAGAAATAAATTTCTTGGCTTAAAGCTCAAGTAAGCTAAAGCTTACTGAATATACATTCCAGTCCGTTTTAACGGACTTTGACTATGAGCCTTGAACTTTAGTTCAAGGCGTACTCAGGGGAAAGTCCAAGATCTGAGTAGTATGATTTTAGTTTTACATAATTTCTGTGGCAGATGCTTCTACCATTTGTTGTAGACTTTTTACCTTTGCTTTTAGCACAGTGATGCTTTAATTTCTTGGACTTATGCCTGTGTCTTTTTTAGTATTAGTAGCAATTTTGCTTTCAGTGGTTACAGCCTCAGTTGGCATTGATTCTTCTTTACTAACGTCATCCTTGGACTCAACAGACTGATTATTTGTGATCTTTTTCCTTTTTGGCTTCAATCTTTGTTCGATAATAGAATTAACCTCTTCTGTAAAAAATCATGATGGAAACCCTCACTTTAAACGTACCTCCCGCTGTAGGTTTAACCGATGAGCAGTTTTATCAACTCTGCATTGCTAATGAACCTTGGCAATTAGAACTTACCCAAACTGGAGAATTAATTATTATGCCCCCAACAGGCGGAGAAAGCGGAATTAGAAATTCTGATTTAACAACAGATTTAAACTTATGGAACCGTCAAACCAAATTAGGAAAAGTCTTTGACTCTTCCACTGAGTTTAAATTACCCAGTGGTGCTTATCGCTGTCCTGATGCTTCTTGGGTGAAGTTAGAACGTTGGGAAGCATTAACAAAAGATGAAAAACGACGTTTTCCACCTATTTGTCCTGATTTGGTAATTGAACTGCGTTCAGAAAGTGATGCTTTAGATAAATTACGCACCAAAATGCGGGAATATCAAGAGAATGGAGCGAGTTTAGGTTGGTTAATTGATCCGCAAACGCCTTTAGTAGAAATTTATCGACCACGACAAGATGTAGAAGTTTTGAATTTCCCTTTTGATAACCCTCCTCAACTTTCCGGGGAAGAAGTTTTACCTGGTTTTGTTTTAGATTTGACTATTATTTTAAATCCATAGCGAATAGACTATAGATAATTTTCCTATCACCAACCCCTTATTTTCAAAATAACCCATCAGGAGGTTTGCATGCAAGAAGATAAACTAAATAATCCAGAAACCAAAACCAACGACAGCGCTGGCGATGAAAAATCGTACATAGAGGCTGCATCAAAGTTTATTCAAGAGACTTCTATAGAAAAAATGCATGAAATAGCTGAAGCGGCGCGACTAAAAAAACTCATGGAACCTCCAAAATGGGTATATCCCAGTGACAATTAATCAAAGATCCTTTTGTTTACACTCCTACACTCACCCTCCATTACAGTGTAGGAGTGTAACTTACACAATCTCTAGGAGAAAGTGTTTTGTCCTTGTGCAATTAAAGTGTTCATATTCCTATCCCCAGTTGGGATATTGTTATCTATTTGAAACCCTGGTAATATCTCAAGGATTCTGCTATTTTCCACTGTAGGTATTCCTTGGTTAAATTGAAGATTGCCAATCCAATCAAAGTTTTCAACTTGACCAAGCTTAAAAGTATCATGTCCAGGAGCGTAGTCGGGCGTATTGTTGTTGAAACCACCCAAGAGTAGCGAGTCATTCACTTGATTGTTTATGACTTTGCCGCTACCAGATCCTGTATCAGTGTTAGAAGCAGCTTCAACTGTAGGTTCAGCAACAGGGGTGGATGCGGGGACAGAAGCTAGAACAGAGTTTGAAGGAAAAACACTGTCCAATGTAGCTGTAGGCATGGAAGCAGATTGCGGGGTAGGGGTTGGGGTAGATGCGATCGCTGAGTTAGATGTAGAGCCTGGTATGTAGCTCATGGGATTTGTATCACCACTACCAAAGTCCTCAACCCAATAGTTGTTATAAAAACCAGTGCCAATCTCAGTATATTCGGGCTTGAGGATATTAGCTCGGTGTCCAGGACTGTTCATCCAATCTTGAACAACCTGTTGAGGTGTTATTTGCCCTGCGGCGATGTTCTCTGCCATCATTTGAGCTGAATACCCAACAACCTTCGCTCGATCCCACGGTTGAGAACCATCTGATGCTGTATGACTCAAAACACCACGTTGTGACATCTGTTGAGCATATTTGTCAGCAGTATAGTTGAGTTCAGCATTCGCTTTCAGAGGTGGAAGATTATTCTTAGCTCGTTCTTGGTTAGTTAGTTCAAAAACTTGCTGCTCGAATGTCGCGTTGTTTGATTCCATCAATACTGTCCTCGCAAAGATTTGTTCACATGCTCAGCAGATGAGAATTCTGCTGTCAGTTTTGGTAGAAGCAAACCTGAAGAGGGCTAATTAAAAAATATATCAGCTGAAACGATTTTTGTGTACAAAAAAATATAAAGATGAAGAGGCTTCTATTAGAGAAAGGAAACTTCTAAAGCAGTGAGGGAATAAGAAAAAGAGCAAAAAGGAGGATACCCATCTGTGCATCCTCCCTCTACTTCCACTAAATTTCATAGAGTGTTAAATTTATCATCTTCAACGTTCTTCTGCACCAATGTCTATCGCTGCACCACAGAAGGGAATGGCGATGGGCGTCTTCGTCCCTTTATCAATTAGCATTTTTGGCAATTGCGTGGATGTTTTTCCTGAGGTTCTGCAAACCACTCGCTTGGCAGCAAGCACCTTTAATCCATTAAGTTGTGTCACCATTTTAAAAGACTGTTGACCCCGAACAATTATATCGGGTTTGGCGGTGCCGATTATGCCTTTTTTCACATTGATCAAGAGATTAGACGCCAAAGTGATGTTGGCGTATTGCGCCTTTTCTCCCCAAAAAGCAAAAGCACCCGGTACATCCTGAATAAGATTATTTAAAATATTTATGTTTTTATAAGTATTTCCTCGTTTCGGAGAAATATTTATACCGCCGCAGGCCTTGCTGGTATTATTAAAGATATCAATTGCATCGATTGAATTGCCATGCGGGCCAATAGTAAGGATCTCACCACAATTCTTCAGAACATTACGATAAAATCGTACGTTACGCACCCCTTTTTTCTCACCGCCCCATCCCTCCATCCAGAACGCACGATCACGAAATCCATCGATAGTATTTTCAAAAAAATCCGCGCCTTTTAACCCTATTTCTACAGCCGACATTTTATCGGTTACCCCCGGTGTAGCCGTCATAGTGTTTCGATAAAAGAACAGATTATTCCGCTCAGGTACACTGGTATCATCCCCCCACTGGTTAATCAACGAAACCCAGGCATTCAATGTGTTTTCAAAAATATGGGTGTTTTTGCGAATATCCCATATCTCTATCGATGCAGAACTGTTGCGGGTTGATTGAGAATTGCCGGTTATTTTTATATTGTTTCGATAAATACGACCATTTAAAATTCCAGAAGAGACACTTTTTATTCCCCCTCCCGTATTTTCCTCAATAGTATTGTCATGAATTGCAAACGTATCAATGTTCATCATTCGCAATACGCCAGAGAAGTTTTTACCGTCATTTTCTAAACCAGAGGCTTGTTGAAAAAGACATTTTTTCACTTCTATATTTTTTCCAGAAATGTCAATTGCATTATTGGTAAATTTTTTAAAAACGATATTTTCAAAGAGAATATTTTTACGTGCCCAGGCACGAAATGCTGCGCTGGCATACTCCTGTCCATCAACGGTAAAATTTTTATAATATTGAAACCCTTCCTTTTCTAGATTGCCATTTATTCCCTTTGCCTCAAAAAACGGCGCGTTTTTATTGATGTTTTTGCCAGGAATAAGAATTGTACTATCCCGGTTTTCCCCCTCGATGCTCACGTGCGAGGGAATTTGAATTTCCGTGCCGTTCACTACATGTGTTCCACGCATTAGATGGATAACATCATTTCGCTGTGCCTTACCCAAGGCATAAGCAATGGTTGCGTAGGGATTGCTTGCCGAGCCTTTCCCCTGGGCGTCATTACCCTGGGGTGAAACATATAAAAGCCGTGCGTGGGATGGAAAAGGTTTCAGCACCTTTACGGTATCCGCCGACAGTGGCGCGGGATAAGCTGATGTTGCAGAATTTACCTGTGCTGTGGCACAGGAAGCAGAAACTAACATTGCTGCAAAAAATAGAAAAATTTTATACATGATTAGCTTATATCTTGCAAAAGGAAAATTTTCAATTTTACGTCTACGGCGCTAAAGAGCGTGCAGAAAATAACGGCGAGACAACCCTATAACATTATTATAAATAATTTTAGTATTGGTCTAATAAACTGGGGTAGTAGAGAAAAATAAAGGTAAAATAAAGGTGTCTACAGCATTAGCATCTTTGCTGAAAAGACAACAAGGGAAATATAACCACTGCGGACTGTCATTTAAGCAAAGAAGAAAAACGAGTACTAGCGCCTCAAAAAGCCAAGCAAAGGCATCGTGGAAAAGCATAGACGCTACTTAAGTGTCTGCTGCAAAGTTTGGATGATACCATTTCACGATCGCACCTGATACAAATGATTGGTTTCTAATTCTTTCCCCCTAGTCCCTCCGCCCTGCTAAGAGCCCCCCCATTTGTATCAACCTTAAAGTGAAACGGTATGACTCCATACATTTGTACGGGATCAAGAACTCGCAGTAAGCTACTTTGAGTTACAATCCCTAATTTTGTTCCGCGATCCCAAGACACCACCAATCTTCGCGTCTGTCGCCGTTGCATTTCCACAAGAGCAGTCCATAAGGAATCCTCAGGATTGAGCGCAAAGATCTGTGTATTCATCACAGTTTGCGCTAGAACTTCAGATAGATTCACTTGCATTGCCTGAAACTGTAGAATGTCCTCCTCAGTGACAATTCCGATGGGAATGTGAACAAATTGTCCCAAATCTAACGGTGGTTGATCCTCGGTTATGACGACGCAGCTAATCCGAAACTCTGCCATCACCTGAGCTAAAGTCAATACCGAAGCAGTCATGGGAGCACGAATGACTTGGGTTGTCATCACATCTGCTACACGCATGAACTTTAGGAGATGAACAGGGCGTAAAATCCTACGAATACTCTCGTGGGAAATAACACCAATAAGTTCGCCCTTTTGTCCTATTATGGGCAGATGGCGAATGCGATACCGCCGAAATAAAAATAAAGCTGCAAAAACATCCGCAAAAGCAGCTTGCTCCAGTGTAATCACTGGTTGCGTCATCACTTGCGCTATTGTCACCTTTCTAAAGTCAACTTCGTCTGCGGTTAGCCGTACAATATCCCGTTCTGTAAAAATACCCAATATTTTTGTTTGTTGTATAATAAGTACACAGCTAGAGTTTGTCGGATGTACGGTTAATCCATTTAACGGTGAATTAAGACCAGATAACGAGCAACTGTGAATTCGCTTTTGGTTCATTAAAGTAATGACATCTACCAGCAATGTTTCTGGTGTGACAGTCAGTGGTTTATAGTCTATCGCCGCCTCTATTACTGGTTCACTTAGCCGCAGATCATCAAGTTGCATGGCTCATTTGTCTGGAGAACACTGTTCCATAATGTACCCATAAGACTGGACAGAGTTCCTGACCTGTTTGATCTGTTGTAAGTTTTGTCACTATTCGTTACATTAGCTTATGACTGAAAATCTAGGAGTTATTAAAGCAAACAGGTATCTATTTTGATAAATGTCAGGTGGTATGATTCCTGGTGCATACGTCAATTCAAAAACTGGAAAAATGCGATATAATAAGCGCCACTGAAACAATATGAGTATAAACTAAACTCGCAAGTAGCCTCCAAAGGCCCTATCAGTGTGCATCGAAACTTACCCTGGAGTGCGCTGTAGACGTGTCTTTAAGCCAAATATCCTCGCTATTTATGTCTAATAACACCTGGAGTCGTCACCACATTCTTTCCCTTGCTGACTTCACCACTGATGAGTACGATACTGTTTTGCAAACGGCTGCTAGTTTTCAAGAGGTTCTATCTCGGCGGACGAAGAAAGTCCCAACTTTGCAGGGACAGGTTGTGGCTAATTTATTTTTTGAGTCATCCACTCGCACTCGCAGCAGTTTTGAACTTGCTGCTAAGCGGCTATCGGCAGATACACTGAATTTTGCCTCAGGAACTTCTTCAATGACAAAAGGAGAAACTATTCTTGACACGGCAAAAACTTATTTGGCAATGGGAACTGATATTATGGTGATTCGCCATCGAGAGGCGGGAGTTCCTCATGCGATCGCCCAGGAAATGGATCGACTCGGTGTACGAGTCAGCGTCCTCAATGCTGGTGATGGTCAACACGAACATCCTTCCCAAGGTCTGTTAGACTTATTTACTATTTGTAGTCTCCTTGATCCAGATCTACCCCGAGTCGAGCTTTTGAAAGAAAAAAAGATTGCTATTGTTGGGGATATTCTCCATTCACGGGTAGCACGCTCAAATATTTGGAGTCTGACAGCGAGTGGTGCTGACGTGCATCTAGCAGCACCACCCACTCTCTTACCAAAATTATTTGCAGATTATTGTTGTGAAAATACACCAGGTAAAGTATTTCTCCACTGGGAGTTAGAACCAGCTTTGCAAGATGCAGATTTTGTGATGACTTTGCGCTTGCAAAAAGAACGAATGACTGCTCATTTACTGCCTTCCTTGCGAGAATATCACCAGATGTTTGGTATGACACACTCAAGGCTGCAACTGTGCCACCCTAATGTCAAGCTTTTGCACCCTGGTCCAGTGAACCGTGGTGTCGAAATTAGCTCAGAGTTAATGGATGATCCAGAATTTAGCCTTATCCAAGCTCAAGTCAGTAGTGGTGTTGCGGTTCGTATGGCGCTGCTGTATTTGATCGGGAGTGGTAAGGCATAGGAGTAACAGATAAGGAGACTATTGCTAACTCATGACTCACGGGTCATGACTAAATATTAATATTGACATCTTATTTGTTTGGATTATTCTAGATCCCAAAGGGATTGATCTAGTTTTTCTACCCCCACCAGAGCCAAAGGGAGCTTTTTATATTACTTCGGCGATATACCCCACTCTCTAAGCTGAATCGTAGGGTGGGGTAGTTTACTAGACCTCTTGCAAAAGTCCAAAAGTTGGGGATGTCATTCTGTAGACGCTTTGCGGTGAGGGGGTCGCAGTCTTGGCGGTGAGCGTCGATTGCGAACCCCCGTTAGCGCAGCGAGACCGAAGGTCTTCCCCGAAGGGCTTCCCGCAGGGTACGAAACGTAGTGCAGTGAAGAATCTCGCGAGATGTTTCGCTCCGATCAACATGACATTTTAAGTATTTATGCAAGAGGTCTACTCTCCAAGGCAATCACTCCCACAGTGCTAGCAAGCATAGTGACTCTGGTTGGAATAGCTCTAGAACAAAGCTAGCACTGTACGAAAACTCTCCTAACTCAAACCAGAAAGCCAGTTTAGTGTTGACACTGAAGTTTGCATAGGAACGACTAACGGTAGTGTCAGCACGGTTAGCAAGATCGCGCATGACTTGCAATTGATTTGCTTGAGACATCTGCTTAATTTGGTTTAGCAAACCTTCCGCAAACTGCAAACGTGCTGCTCCCACAGCTGACAGACTCTAGCTCAACTGGGCGCTCTCTTCAGAACTGTTGCAAAAACCGACGGCTGATTTATGAGAGAGTGTTACATTGCTTTACAAAAATGGCATGATGAAAGCTGTGTCCATTTCCAAGGAATGATCACAAGTAGGAATAACTGTATCTGCAAAGAAGGTGGGAAGGGTTGGATCTTCTAAAGTATTGGTTCATTGTCCCCTTGTTTGTCCCTTGATTTTTCTACTCCCTAATTCCCACCCATGACTGACGACGGAGTGACATATGGTAAACAAACTGAAGGTATCAACGCAACTACACAAACAGATGAAAAATAATCTTAAAGAACTTCTTCGTGTCATTCTTGCTATATCTATGATTGTAGTTGGGGTAACGCACTTTACCTCTGGGGATCAATATGTCAGAATTGTGCCGCCGCAACTACCCTATCCTCTGGGACTTGTTTATCTGAGTGGCTTTTATGAAATATTGGGTGGTATCGGGTTATTAGTTCCGCCTGTCAGTCAAGCGACTGCTTGGGGGCTAATTGCTCTTTTTATTGCTGTTTATCCGGCAAATATCAACATGGCGGTTAATCACATTCCCATTGACAATATACCTAATTCACCTTGGTTGCAAGCGATAAGACTTCCTTTTCAGGCTGTTTTCATTGCATGGGCTTGGTGGTATACACAACCTTCAGATTTTGACAAACAAGCTTCTATCATTCCTAAGTCACTCATTCCTGAGAAACTGCTGAGATTGGAATAAGCTTGTTTTGCATAGCCCTTTGTTACAGCGGTTTTCTGTAAGGTGGGCATTGCTCACTAATATCTCAAATGTCTATCACGTAGGCTTTTGTGAGCAATGCCCACCCTACGATTTGTGGTCTATTCATATGAAAACCGCTGTAAGCCCAGAGGGAACAGAGTTAAAATAATCAGGGTGCAAGCGGATTGGATATGACGACATCAAAGACGGTGCAACAACTGCGGGCTGAATGGGTAACGCCGGAAAATTTTCGTCGATACGGACAAGCGATTTTTCCGGGTGTTGATGGCAAATTATTGGATGTAGAAGATGCTCAATTAGTACTTGACAGAGGTACTCCCCACTTTTATATTATGAGGCTGCACCGCAGAGGGCGCAGATTTCACACCATCACTCGCCATGCGCAATGTACGCAGTGTTTGGGTTCATTGGAAGGAAAAGACTGGTTGATTGCGGTTTGTCCTCCAAACAATAATATTGATAAACCATCTCTAGAAGAGATCGCAGCTTTCCGGATTCCAGGAAATTGCTTCATCAAGTTAGAGGTAGGAACTTGGCACGCTGGACCTTATTTTGAGCATGAGGTTGTGGATTTTTACAATTTGGAATTGAGTGATACGAATGTGGTAGACCATTTCACTCACAATTTTCTTAACAGTCATAATTTAGAGTTTGAGTTTGATATTTTGTGAGTGATAAGAATCCAGATGAAATTTGTATTCACAACCCCCGACTTCTGGTGAGAAGTCGGGGTTCTTGTTTCTTTAGAAATCGTTGAAGCGCGAAGGCAAAATTGCTCCTGTGGTATTCTTCTGGAGTTGAGTCTGTTGCGATCGCCCTTGGCGCGCCCTATGCCCCAACCAAACGGAGTTTGGTTGCCCCAAATCAGAGATTTGGGGAGAGGGGTTTTGGAAAAACCCCTCTGGGCAAAGAAGGGCGATCGCTTTGAAGGGGTTTTGTCGGACTTGCACCGCTGATTTTATTTATCACTGGCTTTGTGACAATGTAGTTTTAATTTCCACGACGATGCCCGTTCTCACGGATATGATTAGATACACTTGGCTGGACAGTAGAATTCATCCCTTTATTATGCAACGCCATTATTTTCATATAAAAAAAGCATCCTGCCTGGGGGTCAAACTAGGTTGGAACACAGCAATACTCCAAACAAATGACGACTTTTGCGCTGGTTGCGAAACAATAGAAAGATTTTCCTAAAGATTTTCTATTGTGAGTAATTCTGTTTACTGTCAACTTATATAAATAGTAATCATTAATATCAGTAAAATACTCAAAACCTATTGAAATATTGGGAACAGAATAAGCGCGTAGATGATGAAAATCCACAAAAGTATTAAAGCAGTCATTATTGGTTGTATTGTTGCTGTCTTGGTCGTTTTCGGAACTCCGGCATTCTCTCATAATCTTGAGCATCGTGACCATAAGCTAGTATCAAATCAGGTTCAAGGCGATAGTTCAGATACCAAGCTGACTGTAGCTTATCATAACAGTGCTATTGATGAAATCAACAGTGATCATTCTGATCTTGCTCCTCCAAACGGAAAACTTCTTATTAGCAGAAACAAAGCTTATGGAATAAGAAAGAATGTTGTTGACCTTACCCAAGAAGAAAAACAAGCATTCGTTGATGCTGTGCGGACATTAAAAAATACAGTTCCAGAAGGTAGCAGTATCAGTATCTACGACCAGTTTGTTGCAGTCCACGTAGAAGCAATGGGTCTAATGTCAAGCGAAGCACAGGGTCCAGCTGCTGGCCATGATGGTGCTCATGAAAGTTCTCTATTACTACCGTGGCATCGTGAGTTTATACACCGATTTGAAAAAGCTTTGCAATCAGTCAACCCCAATGTCACACTTCCCTATTGGGATTGGACAGATCCTAAGGCGTTGGAAGTTATCTTTCAAGATGAGTTTTTGGGAGCAAATGGTCAAGGAGTCACCTTCAGCATTCCGGATTTAGGTGATGTCCAAGGCGGACCTGTTGCATCCGGTCCTTTTTCAGCAGCCAATGGATGGATTTTGAATCCAAACTTACATATCAAGCCATCTGGAGAAACACTAGGTGAGGTTCTGTTACGCTTTTTGCAAGCGCCGCCTGTAAATACTTACCCTATTCCCAAAGAAGACTTGGACCAAATTCTTGCTGTTGACGACTATGACAGACTCCGCCAAGGTCTAGAAGGATTTTACAAATTGGATAGCCAGGGACAACTCACAATTCGTGGAGTCTTTATGCATAACTATATGCATGGCTTAGTCGGTGGAGGTAGTTTTGACTTTACCACGGGTCAGCTTAATCCTTTAGGCACAATGGCTAGTATTATCAGTTCTCCCTACGATCCAGTATTTTGGCTGATTCATTCCAATCTGGATCGCCTTTGGGCCGAATGGCAGGCAAATGGACACGCAGGTCCCAATTATTATCCTGCCAGTGGTGGACATTATGGAGAAAATCTCAACGACAGATTGTGGCCTTGGGATGGAGGTGAGTCAACACCAGCAAATCTAGGTCCAGGGGATGTGCTATCCTTACTTCCTCATTTGTCCGCAAATGACATTGTTACACCTGCAGACACTCTGAATTTTAGAAAGTATGGGTATACGTACGACACCCTTAAAAGGGGCAATCATATCAAATCATAAAATCTTATCTTCATCGTAACGACGAGGAGTATAAACCCAGACGCTACCATCGCACCGCGCGATCATCTGGGTTTTGCTTGACCCCACAAGAATGACTGTGCGCATATCAGCGAGTTCTGGTACTAAGTTTTCCAAAGTCCAAACCTGAACAGATTCTCCGTCCCTACCAACATTGCGGGCAAGCACGACTGGAGTATCAGGATGTCTGTAACGCAGCAGTATATTTTTTGCCTCTGCCAGTTGCCAAGTGCGCTGCTTTGATACTGGATTGTAGAAAGCTATCACGAAATCTGCTTGTGCAGCGGCAGTGATTCGCTGTTCGATAATTGACCACGGCTTTAAGATATCAGACAACGAGATGGCGCAGAAGTCATGACCTAGGGGCGCACCAATCTTAGCTGCTGCTGCTTGCATCGCGGAAATACCTGGTGCTACCTGAATTTCGATACCTTGCCATTCCGGCTTTGCCTCCTTCTCAAGCACTTCAAACACTGCTGCAGCCATAGCATAAATACCGGGGTCACCAGAAGAGACTACTGCCACAAAACGTCCTTCTGCCGCTAAATCCAGCGCTACTCGTGCCCGTGCAATTTCTTCCCGGTTGTCAGACTCATGCCACCTTTTATCTTTGCCCAAAGAACCGACTAAATTAAGGTAAGTAGAATAACCAACTAAATCAGTGGCATTACGTAAAAATTCCTGGACTTGTGGGGACATCCAATTGCTTCCTCCAGGACCTGTGCCAATGACTGCCAATCGACCGCGTGGTCTACCTGTGATGTTGATATTGATGGGTGAGGGTGAGAGGGCTATCGCACAACTAAAGTCAGATGTTTGGCGTTGGATCACCAACTGCCCAGAGGAAGCGACTAAAGCTAGAGCGATCGCCCTTTGGGCGGCTCCCTGCTGGAGCATCGCCCTATCTACGGTATTATTTTGTGACATCACACCGGCAATTTCATCGCTCGTAAAGAAGCGAACAGGCACATTGAGCGCATCAGCAATTTTTTGTAAAGCTGGATTGGCAGCATCAAGAGTGCTGGCGAACACTCCTGCAACAGATGCCGAAGCTAACTCAGCATCAGCTAGCATTTGCTGCACAAGGGCAATTTCCTCAGAACTTCCTCTTTCTCCTTTTGGTAAGCAGGGATTAAGGAAGGTTATCCCAATCGCTACTGTTGCAGGATGATAGACGAGGCGGGTTGGTGTAGAAACAACGTGCTTTTCAGTAATTTGTATAACTCTTGTTGCATCCTCAGCAATAGGTAAGGCACTATTGTTCAACCAAGGTGCACTGCCCTCCAACCTCACCGAGTTTCCTGCTAGTAAGTCAGACATGAAGGATTTGGCGTCATCTGGGTTAGCCAAAGAGTAGCCTACAGGAGGATCTTCTAGCGCGATACCAAAACGAATATCACCCGTGGTTGTGATAGCGGGTTTGACATTCAGTACAACAGCAATTTGGCGTGCCAGCGAATTGACACCATTGAGTCCACCCAAAAGTGGCACTACTGCACTACCATCTTCAGCAACTGCAAGAACTGGAGGTTCCTGTCGCTTATTGGCAAGTAATGGCGCAAGGGTTCTGATCAGAATACCTGTCGCACAAATGCCAATGATGGGTGCTCCATGAGCAAATAATTCTCGCAGTGTCGTTCCAAATTCAGTAAAACTGACATCCACATCATAAGTGCGACCAGCCAACCCGTACAACTGTGCTCCTGGCAAGACGCTGATAATTTTTTTTGCCACGGGGATACTGTTGCTACCCAGCGCAATAACAGCAGGCGGGATTTTTGTCATGCTGACCTCGCGCGAGTGTAGAAACCGTGTGTCTTTAGACCAGGGAGGAAACACGACATGGATATGTTCTACTTGCAAGTGAACGTCTTTTATATTACAGTAACAGCACTGTCTATTCCATTTTTTAAGCAAATATTCTCTAGTTTCGTAACCCGCTATTATGTCGTTTACAACGTATACAACGATGACTCAGCAATCTTTTTACGTTGTTTGCATTTTCTACAACGTTATTCATTCTAACTTGAAAAGAAGAGAACATAAAAAATTATATTTTCATCATTTGTGGTGAAACTTGTTTCATTGGGACTGACTAACTGCTATCTCTGTCATCTAAATTTGAAGCATTATCAAAACTCTCAATTAACGCAGCAATTGTTTCAGGTTCATCAAATATTATTCCAGTTTCTCGTTCATCACTTGCATCTCCAGATGTAAGAAAATTGTGACTACCTATCATAGCAAAAGAAGAGTCACATACCAAATATTTCTCATGCGTTCCTAATAATTTTAACTGGAATTGATTCGGATATTCATTTTCTAACTTTTCAAGTTCAGGCAAAACTCCATATTTCCAATCTTGTCCTTGCTGATTCATCTTTGATATAAGATTTTTTCGATTTAGCGGTATTAATTTATTTGAGCCTATATCATTAAGATTGCCCCAGCCAATATTAATATGACATCCTCGCTTCAGGAGGTATCTGAATTTTTGTAATACTTCCTTATTAATAGCAGATTGAGTCAACCAAGGGTTAACTAGAACTAGTCGCTTTTTTGTTTGATCTAATGCTTCCATGAAGATTTTACGACTCTCACTACGCCCAATTATAATTTCTAGTTTCTGGG
The DNA here is from genome assembly GCF_059505445.1 of Brasilonema angustatum. NCBI lineage: Bacteria > Bacillati > Cyanobacteriota > Cyanophyceae > Nostocales > Scytonemataceae > Brasilonema > Brasilonema angustatum. The sequence continues at coordinate 14,850 of NZ_JCACKO010000093.1, forward strand.
GAGTAGGAATGTGTTTAAAAGCTGATTTAATTAATTTGATATCTTTTAAATCTATCCCTATAGGTTCATAACGTTCATAAAAGAAACTTTTGTAGAAGTGGCATGGTGGACATCCATGAATAGAAAATTCTGCGTTCTCAAAACAAGCTCCTGAGATATTACTTTCACTAAGGTCAGCATCAGCGAGAATCGCATTGCTCAAATCACATCCACTAAAGTTTGCTCCTACAAAATTTGTGCCGCTAAAGTCTGAGCTTTTCAGGTTTGCCTTATAAAGATTAGCTCTGATGAAGCAGGCTCTAGAGTAGTAATCTCTAGAATGATCTACTTCAACAACAATTCCAACAATCAAGTCAGAAAGATTAGCTTGACTAAGATTGGCTCCAGTAAAGTTTGAGTTTATTAAACTAGCTTTTCTAAAATCACACCTATCAAGGTTAGCTCCAGCAAAATCTGCCTCGTCAAGACAGGCTCCTCTAAAATTTGTAAAACCTAGCTCGGCTTCTCTAAGATTAGCTAAACTGAGATTAGCTTCACTGAAGTCACTGTTAACAAAATAACCTCTCTTTAAGTCAGCCTCCTTAAGGCTTGCCCCACTAAAGTTGATTGAGCTAGTAACTAAGTCAAATAACTCGTCATCCCAGTAAGGATTATCAGGACTTTTCCAGTGCTTACAAGCATCCTCTAAATTTGCTCTATTTAAGTTAGCTTGACTAAAATTTGCTCCGCCCATGAAAGGGGTTTTCAGACTAGCACCAGTAAGGTTAGCTTGGCTGAAGTTAGCTTCAAGAAGCCAAGCAAGGTCAAAATTTGTATGGGCGAGATTCGCATTGGCAAAATTAGCTTTAATTAATTTACTATATTTGAGGTTAGCTCCTTCAAAATTAGCTCCTGAAAAATCAGAACCTTCAAAATTAGCTCCTGAAAGATCAGAACCTTCAAAATTAGCTCCTTTAAGATTAGCTCCTTTAAGATTAGCTCCCCAAATATTTATTCCTCTGAGATTAGCTCCCTGAAAGTTAGCATTTTGTAGCTTAACCCGAAAAAAGGTTCTTTGTCCTTTACAATAATTTAGCAGAAATTCTTGAGCATCCATGTTGAAGATCAATAATATAAAAAAGTTTTTTTAAGCAATTCACAACTGAAGCTGTTCTAAAGGGTACTTCGTTAACATCTCTGAAAATGGTATCCATTGTTCCTCTCCTAAGTAGGTGGGCGGGAAAATTTATCAGTTTGTCATTGCGAGTGGAACGCAGTGGAACGAAGCAATCGCAATGGTTTTGACCACTTTATATTTTGTTACATAGTTAGGTTTATTTGTGCCTACCTACTTAGAAGTCGCGAATCTGAACACGCGCGATTTTCATCTGTTTGATAACTTTAACCAAAAAAATCAAATCGTCCCCGCCACATGGCGGGGACGACTTAACTATCTAACGCTGATATCGCTGATATATTAGATGATCATTACAAAGCGTTACCGCGAGGAAGAACTTCCTCAGGGAATACAAATTTTTCGTGAGGTTGATCAGCAGGAGCCATCCAAGCGCGGA
>NZ_JCACKO010000094.1:0-16161 GCF_059505445.1 Brasilonema angustatum
CTGCAGTTGAGTTGACTGCCAATGGAGGCTCCGAGCAGTCGCACTGCGCCTTTCGCCTCAAAGCCATCGCTCAGAAAGACAGCACTCGTAATATTTGCGCCATCGGCATCCAGAGCATTTCCTCCCTCGTTGAAGAAATGACCTCCACTGCAGTTGAGTTGACTGCCAATGGAGGCTCCGAGCAGTCGCACTGCGCCTTTCGCCTCAAAGCCATCGCTCAGGAGGACAGAACCCGTGATCTTTGCGGCATCGGCAACCAAGGCATATCCTCCCTCGTTGAAGAAATGACCTCCACTACAGTCGAGTTGAACGCCAATGGAAGCTCCAGGCAGTCGCACTGCGCCTTTCGCTTCAAAGCCATCCCTCAGGAAGACAGCACTCGTAATATTTGCGCCATCGGCATCCAGAGCATTTCCTCCCTCGTTGAAGAAATGACCTCCACTGCAGTTGAGTTGACTGCCAATGGAGGCTCCGAGCAGTCGCACTGCGCCTTTCGCCTCAAAGCCATAGCACAGGAAGACATGACCCGTGATATTTGCGCCATCGGCATCCAGAGCATTTCCTCCCTCGTTGAAGAAATGACCGCCGTGGCAGTCGAGTTGACCGCCAATAGAAGTTTCCATCAGTTGCACTACGCCTTTCGCCTCAAAGCCATCGCTCAGGGAGACAGGACCGGTGATATTTGCGCTATGGGCAATTAAGGCATTTCCTCCCTCATTGAAGAAATGACCTCCGACGCAGTCAAGTTCACCGCCAATGCGAACTCCCAGGAGTCGCACTTCCCCTTTCGCCTCAAAGCCATTTCTCAGGTAGACAGAACCCTCAACTTGCATCCAAGTAGCATCGATAGAGATAACATGGGTTCCTTCTAGGCTCAAAAAGCGTAATTTGGCTTCCTCAAGAGAAATGGAGTTTGACAAAGCACATTTAATAAACTTGAGGGGCATCTCTATCGTCGCAAAACTTAGATCCAGTTCTCCCTCAATTTTTGCGCCGATAATATGTATACCCCGGTAGCTCAACAGTTCTCGCGCTTTTGTATTCGTACAGAGCCAGATAATTCGCTCAGCAGACAAGGTGCGCTCATGATTCCACTGATCAGATTTGGCAGGATCGTTGAGTTCATCAGCGTCGCTGCTAAAGTCAGCCGCTTTACCTTCAACCACAGCACGAAATAATTTCTCCTCCGCTTCGGTAAGCGTATCGAACTCTTCTTGCGCTGATGTCAACAACTGATCTGCACTGTCTCCCATCGTGACGCCGCCTATTTTTCGGGTGAATCAAAGCTTACGCGCTGATAACGCGATTTCAATTATACAGCTATTATCTATCACCAAAGATAATTGTTATTGGTTCTAGCTGTAAGAACAAATCTTGCTGACACCGCAACAACAACATTACCTGGGGCGTGTTTTGTGTTTGCGAGAAGGCGATCGCTTCAGAAAATAGACCTCTTGCAAAAGTCCAAAACTTGGGGATGTCATTCTGTAGACGCTTTGCGGCTTCCCGCAGGGTACGAAACGTAGTGCAGTGAAGAATCTCGCGAGATGTTTCGCTCCGCTCAACATGACATTTTAAGTATTTATGCAAGAGGTGTAATAAGTCGGGTAGTTAAGTTGGTTGCATTGGTTTTTTAGACTCCTTCAGAGGTTTTGAAATGATTTGTTTGACTCTAGCCGCTTGTTTTTTTCGTAAATCTTCAACAATTGCGTGTAAGTCGTAGTTAAAAGACTTATAGGATGTTTGAGAAGTCTTATTTCATACTTCACTTGGCGACTGGAAGTCGCGGCTATACAGACAAAACCCACCTTCGTGGGTTAAAAACCTTTAATTTTCCATTAGTCCACGTAGGTGGACTTTGCTTGTGTAGTAGCGAATTCTATTCGCCCAATACTTTTCAAACATCCTCTTAGCGTGTTCTTCTCTATATTTATAAATTTCTTCTAAAATTTCATCTTTCCACATATTCCCAATATTTTTAAATTGTCCCTCTCAAAAGAGATTTTTGCACGCATTAATTAGATTTCGCTACTTATTGACACACAAGAAAACATTCCATTACGAGGATTACCTTGTGAAAAAATCAGTTTTCTTTCCCTTAAATTCATCACAACCGTTGATACTGTTCCATAGGTGAGTCCATCAAAAATATTTCTCTCTGACTGGCGACATATCGGTAAGTTTCCTTCCTGATCAAGAAGAATGTTTAACATATCAGCTTCATGTCGTCCCCATTGAGTGGACGTAAGAAACTTTGCTCGAACAATTCGCGCTGCTGAACTTTCAGTTTCTTCGGGTAAGTCAATCTTTTCTGTTTTTGAAGTGATAAATCCATTGGTGTGAACAACAACATTATTCACTTCAACTTCGTTTTCATTGAGAGTAAATAATTGGTTCCCAGCAAGTTCGAGATTGACATACCTACCTGAATCATCAGCGATCAGAATGTTACTCATCGTTGCTCGCTCAGCAGCAGTGATTGCATGATACGCTTGACTGAGTGAGGTAGAATCTAAAACTTTTCGCAAAAGTATATGTACAGGAATTCCTCCTGTACTTGCTCGACATTTAAGAATGTTGAGACAAACCCCAATACCTGCAGCATTTAAGCCGATTTTGACAAAACCTGGCTCTCCTAAAGCAACAAAGCGGAAACCATCCTGTCGTGTCACGTCAAAAATGACAGCTAAGTTTTCAAATTCTTCTACCCAATCCCAATTTTGCCCGAGAATACGACTTTGTTTGAAGTAAAGAGACGTACATTCATTAGGTGTACTAGAGCGAAGTATTTCGGTTCGGGACATCAGCATGACGACTTCCCAAAGCGATCGCCCTGCGTGAGATGCGATCGCCTCTAGTTCGACAGCATACTCCTGTGAAAATTCTTGAATCCGCTCAAAAAACGCTAACGAAGTCGCCTTGAGCGAAGCATCAGTCCATTGGGCAAAAAGTTTTGCTCTGTAAAGTTCAAAAGCTTTTTCAATGCGATCGCACAGCTTAGTTCCATGTTCTGCTCCGATCTGTTCTGGAGAACCTGTTAAACGAACTAAGGGTAATTTTGCTGTTGGATGTTCTTCAATAAGATTTGGGGGAACAATCTTTAAGCCTTGAGCCGTAAGTAATTCAACAATTGAATCTTGACTTATCTCAGGGTGAAGTGACACAACAGTCGTCTCCCACTACATTAGTTTGTATAACAGGACAGAGCTATCAGTTATCAGTTATCAGTTACCAGTTATCAGTTATCAGTTATCAGTTATCAGGTAGGAAACGGACAAAGTCCACCCCTTGTTCCCTGTTCCCTGTTTACTGTTCACTGTTCACTGTTCACTGTTTTAAGTACCATCGAAGCTCGCCATCTTAATATCAGTGTTGTCCCGGCTGTTAATAATATACCAAGCAACAGACCTTTTAGGCTGAGACTTTTACCGCCGTCAGTTACCAAAATACTTTCCAGTATCACAGAAGGTAATAATATCCCACTCGGAAGCAACAACCTATTAAAAGTTAACTTTCTTTTCGCTAAAGTCGTTAAGAGCGCTAAGCAAAGCCCTAGAGGGATAAAAGTTAGTGCATAGTAAAATAATTTCTGCTCTTTCGGAAACCATTCCAAGAGATTCAAAGAATAAGAATTTGATTTATCTATATAAACTTGAACAGTCGCTCCAGAATAGGTGATGACTATATGATGGGGATTAGTATCTGCAAAAACATTAGGAATAGTTAATTTTGTATCAGCCCCGTTTGCTCCAGTCATTGGTGTTCGTATTCGCAAGTCTAAGTCAGTTCCCTGCTGTCCTAGTGTAAAATTGCGATGAAGAGAATCACCGGAAAGTGAGATGATGCGTGCAGGTCCAACCTGAGCGGTATCAGCAGTAGCAACGGTAGTAATTATTGTAAATTGAGAAGTTTCACGTATGCTTTTACTCAAGAAACTTACAGGTTCTGTTGTTTTCAACCAATGGTTGGAACTTAAAACAACACCTTTTTCATCTTTGATATCTGGTGACTGACCTTGGGATAATAGTTCGGGGAGTTGACCAGTACGATCCTGATAAGTTCCTGTTCCACTCAATGAATAAGAAGCTAGCAAAGACTTACCAAAAATTTCACTGTAATTCTTCTGACTAAAAAGTTCTGATACTTCATGCTTAGAAATGGCTTTATCAGCAATATAAACATCTGAAACCTGGCCCTGCCAAGGTCTATCACCTGTTCTCTCATTGCCAATCAAGAGTGGATAGTTCAAAGACCAATTACTCAGATTAGTTGTATTCTGCCAGAGAACAGAAATAAGAAATGATACAAGTATATATCCAATAAAGAATACAGTAAGTTTTTTAATAGAATTGTTCTTTCTACTATTTTCTAAACGTATTAAGGTGTAGAGAAAGCTTTCCGAATTCCACAGACAAAAGCAGATTAGACCCACTAATCCACCTATAGTATTGTTAAAAATATCAGCAGGAGTCGGTGTTCTAGAAGGGAGAAACACTTGCAGTGCTTCAACTGTTAATGATAAGCCAGCACTCAGAAGTATCACTATTATAAATTGATTGATTGGCTTCATCTTTCTTCTCTGTAACAGACTAGCCAAACCGAAACCGAAAGGCGCAAATAGTAAAATATTGTTTACCTGGTCTTTAAAAAAACTGGTGTTATCAAAACTGGCAACAAGGGCTGGTAGCGAAAAACTTTTTGGAAAATGAAAATTAAACGGGTAAAGTGTAGCTATTAACACTATGATAACGCTCAAAATTATCAGAATTACATCTCCTGGAATACCCACTTTATTAGAAATGAGGCTAACAATTTTGCGTCTCTTCATAATACTCCACGTTCTTTGTTTTTTTAGGAATGGATAATTTAACTGCTGATGACTGGTAGACGCTTAAATAAGAGTCAAAAACATGTTTGTTAATAAACACTTTTATTCATGTTATTTATTTGTAAAAATTGGTGTGTAAATAAATGTAATTTTTTTATAAAAACGTCATAAAGATAGATATTTGTAAAATGCATATAGGAATCCGGTTTTATTTGGTGAGACCAGTGCTGCAAGAGGGTTTCCCTCCGTAGGCATCTGGCGAACCCGAAGGGTGAATTGACTCGTAGAGGTAGGGAACGCTTAACTGGGAACAGAAAGTGTACTTAGCTTCGTCAAAAATCAAAGATGAGTCTTATAGTAACTACATTAGGAGATCAGGTTTTTCCAGATTTCAAAGCATCTCGTACAAATTATTTATACTGATCAATTTGTATACTTTAAAAAATTAGGTAAAGGCTATTTAATTCACTTACCTAATATCTGTGAAGGCAACTTGACAAAGAAATTAGTTATACCCTAAGTTGTAGGTATTTCGCAAAATGAAGCGAGAGCGAAAAAAATTCCCGGGAGTTTGATAAATGCTTAGAACCTTGAATATGAAATCAATGCCTATACGCTTACCGATTGTTATTGGTGCAGGATTACTAATGTCTCTAAGTTTGCACACACCAGTAATATCGAAATCCCCTATAGTCGTAGCACAATCATCAGCCAAAAGTCAAAATGATTCACAGCAATTAAAAACTAATCAGCGTTTGTGGAATCAGAAAAATATTTCCAACTATCGGTATACACTTAGCCGAAGTTGCTTCTGCACAGCTGAAGCAAGAGGACCAGTCATCATTGAAGTGCGTAACGGCAGAACAACTTCTGTGACTTCTGTCGCCACTGGTCAACCAGTTAATCCAGAACTATTCCAAAAATACGATACTGTTCCTAGGCTTTTTAATTTAATTAAGGATGCGATCAACAGGAATGCATACAACTTGGATGTAAAGTATAATCCAACACTAGGCTACCCAACTCAAATTAACATTGATTACAAGAGTCAAGTAGCTGATGAAGAAGAATATCTGACAATTGAGAATCTACAACAGACTTACTAATAGACTCGGTTCCAGGTTCTAGAGGTGTGCGACATTTAGATGCGTTTGCCCTGATGGAATAGCCGCTATAAACGCTGCTTTTGCGGCGATTTGTAGCGGCACTGGCATGGGCGAATTCAGTTCTTGAGGAATGCCAGCAAATCGGCGTTAAATTGCTCCCGATGCGTGCTGTACAATCCGTGGCTTGCGCCCGGATAGACCTTCAGAGTCGAATTTTTGACAATCTGCGAGGAGAGACGACCTGAATTATCAATCGGCACGATTTGGTCGTCGTCACCGTGAATGATCAGCGTCGGCACGTCGATTTTCTTGAGATCCTCGGTGAAGTCGGTTTCCGAAAACGCCTTGATGCAGTCGAGTGCGCCCTTGAGACCAACTTGCATACTCTGGAGCCAGAACTGCTCCCGCAGACCTTGTGAGACCTTGGCACCTGGTCTGTTAGCACCGTAGAATGGCTCGCTCAAGTCCTTGTAAAACTGGGAACGGTCGTTGGCGACGCCCGCGCGGATATCGTCAAAAACTTCAATCGGCAGTCCGCCGGGATTAGCTTCGGTTTTCAGCATCAGCGGTGGCACAGCGCCCACCAGCACAGTTTTGGCGACGCGATTTGTGCCGTGGCGACCGATATAACGGGTGACTTCGCCGCCGCCCGTCGAGTGACCGACTAGAACCACGTCTTTTAAGTCCAGGGTCTCAATCAGCGTCGCCAGGTCGTCCGCGTAGGTATCCATGTCATTGCCGTTCCAGGGTTGGTTTGAGCGTCCATGTCCGCGACGATCATGAGCGATCGCCCGATAGCCGTTGGAAGCCAGAAAAACCAATTGCTCATCCCAGGCATCAGCATTGAGCGGCCAACCATGACTGAAGACGACGCTTTGTCCTGTGCCCCAGTCTTTGTAAAAGATCTGCGTGCCGTCTTTCGTGGCGATCGTACTCATCTTTTTATCTCCTTTTCATGAGTAAGGATGTCATATTTTCACGAAATACTTGGTACAAATGATTGGTCTTTAATTTTTTTCCCCTGCACCGGGTGCACCAGGTGCAGCCTACTTGTATCAACTATAAAGTGAAACGGTATGACCCGCCCATAACCGCCTTTGCAATCTCAGCCTCAAAGCCTCGTGAGGCATCTGTAATTAAGCCACGTTTTCTGAGTGATACTGTTCGTTCGTAAACGGATCATACATGTCAGCAGTGTCCAGTAGGGGTAATGCCAAGATCCAGTCCCTACTGAATGGTGGCGATCGCCTCTTGATCATCCCGTTCACCATAAAAGTCGGACATCCCCATACAGCCCAGCCCCAGTTCTGAAACCACAAATCCTTGATTGCCGAGTTTGCGGGTTTCCATTAACACTTTCCTCACTATTGAACCGATTAGAAATTTTGCAAAGAGTTCACAAAAAATCTGGTCATCGGTAATGCGGTTTTACCGATACCATTCATTGAACCAGTAGTCATAGTGATTATAACTATTCCAAAAATAAGCTGGGTTGAAAAACCAAACCCAGCTAATATAAATAAATTAAATACTCAAGTTGATAGCTAATAACTACCTAACAAACTGGGGCATAATTTCAGCAGCGGTGAATAATCCGTAAATACCCCGCTGGTGCAATCCAATACCAGCTTTTAAATAACCAAACGCTGGTCCACAAACGTTGGCTGCCATGCTGGTTTCATCTCCTAAAGTGAAGGTATGGGTGGAAATTTTACCTTCAAAGGTGCGACCAGTGATTTTAACGTTGGTGCTAATGGGCTTTTTGGGATTGCGGGTATCAACTATGCCACCAACGGTGACGCGATCGCGCCCCACAATTCCTGCTAACTCTAGCATCACATCATCGGCGTGTTCCATGTTTTCTAAAGTCAGTACGCCATTGGTTTTATCTAGAAGTGCTTCTACTTCCTCATCCGTCATCACCCTAGCAGTTTCCACAGTGTAACCCGGCATATGGGCAATATCTTCGCGGATGGTGGCGCGGTAAGCCTCCCAATTTGCTATTCCTACCCCAAAGGTAATTTCTACTTGATGGATTTCGGCGTAGCTTTGGGCAGCCAAAGCTGCTGCAGCTGTTAACAGTCCTGGTGTTGCGCCACATCCTGTCATGTAGGTAATTCCTGCGGCTTTTAGTTCTTCTTTCATCGCCAGCAGTTGTTCCACAGCACTGGTGCGTTTAATGGCATCCACCAGTACCCCGCGCCATCCAGATTTGATAAACTGGCGAGCGACAGAGGCAATGAAATCATTGGGGAGATTGGGTAACGCCAGAAAATACCCGTCTACAGGATAAGATTTTTCTATTAAATCCTCAACACTTTGATTTGTTAAAGTTCCAATGGGTTCTAGATAACCCACCGAACCTTGAGATTGATAAGTTGCAATGCATTTTTGAGCATTTAAACCATCAGCGGCGTAGGCATAGCCTTGTTTGTCTGCTGCCGCTACTAAAAGCATTTCACGTTTTGGGGCGAGTACCTTGGCAGCTGCTTGCCCCAGTCCGCCAAACCCCAGTACTCCTACGCGCATCGCTTTCGGGAGATGAGTAGAACCTGTCACTTGCTCTGCATTCATGGTGAAATTTTTAGAATTAGATAACAGCTTATCCTACCGTTTAACCGATAGCAGTCCTGGTTTGGCTAGTTTTGTACCTGAGAATTGGATGATTCCGAGAATAATGAAAAAAATATTCAACAAATCTCACTGTTTTTACACCTTTTTCTCTGAATAATGCTGGTTTTTAGCCGTTTCCCCACTGAAATGAAAAGTTGAATTTTTAGCTTGACTAAATTGATATGGTTAAGGGAAACTTACAAATAACAGGTGTAACAACTAATAAGAGTAATAAGTTTTGTTAAGTTTCTGAGATATATATTTTGAGAGATGGAACATTAGTTAACAAATGGCAAATTTGTAGCTAAGGAAAAATGCTGTTTCAGAGGGCTGCATTTGTAGTCAGTTGCTACAGCAGTACTGTCCAAGCCTAGTATTTTGGTTGGCAAAGAGCATGGAGACATTAGAGTTCGTAATTTATCCAGACGGTAGGGTACAAGAAAAAGTAACTGGCATCATAGGTGCTTCCTGCGCTGAAGTTACAGCAGCTATAGAGGCACAGCTAGGACAGGTACTAACTCACGAGCCAAGCTCAGAATATTTTGCGACCATTGTGCAGCAATCCAGTGTGGTGAATACGCAAACCACGTTTAGCGATTGGTAAGTTTTCATTCATTGTTTAGTTCATTCATTTACAACCGCCATGTCACACTTTAGCCAGATTAAGACCCAAATCCGTAACGTTGATTCCTTGAAGGATGCACTGAGCGATTTAGGTGTAGATTGGAAGCACGGTCCACGTGAGGTACGTGGTTATCGCGGTCAAACTCATAATGCCGAAGTTACCATTGAACAGGAAAATGGTTACGATATCGGCTTTAAATGGAATGGCAAAGAATACGAACTGGTTGCTGACTTACAATATTGGCAACAAAATTTATCAGTAGAAGGTTTCTTACGGCAAGTAACACAGCGATACGCGTATCATACAGTCGTCAAAGAAACTGCCCGTGTTGGATTTCAAGTTGCTGAACAACAAAAAAATGAAGATGGTTCCATTCGCTTACTTGTACAGCGCTGGAGTGCGTAATGTCTGATTTTTTGCCGTCGCCGGAACAAAACGAGGATGAACGCTCTGGTTTTGAACCAGAATTGGGCGGTTTTTTGCGAGACGCTCCAGAACGCTCTGGTTTTGAGCCGGAATTAGGGGGTGTGTTGCGGCAAAAAGGTGTTTATGTAGACGAAATTACCTGTATTGGCTGCAAACACTGTGCCCATGTCGCCCGTAATACGTTTTATATTGAAGCAGATTATGGGCGATCGCGTGTTATACGTCAAGATGGCGATTCACATGAGGTCATTCAAGAGGCGATTGACACCTGTCCCGTGGATTGCATCCACTGGGTGAAGTACACCGAGTTGAAAAAGTTAGAAGAAGAGCGCAAATATCAGGTCATACCCTTAATTGGATACCCAGTGGACGGAGCAGTTGTTACTGCCGAACGGCGACGCAAAAAGCAAAGATTAACCCGTAAAAAACCCCGTTATTAAAATTAATTTCATATTACATAGGAGGGTTGGTCAAACCAACCCTCCTATTTTTCACTCTTGGGGTATCTCCTCCACAAGACGCTACATGTCTTGCGGATGAGATATACCAGGTGCTAAGGCGCATAGGAAGCCGGCGTTGCATAGCTTTATCTGACTTACTCAGTTTCTGGAAAAGTTTGCACCTTGCCGTCAGGACGAAAAATAGCTCTGATTTTTACTGATTGTCCATTTTTATTAGGAGAGACAAAAGGTTCACCAATCAGAGGCATCCCTGTACGATCTACATAATCTCTTGCAGCTTTTCCCATTGGTAAAATGCGCTCAATTGTGCCATCAACACCCACTGACAAACTATACTCAATGCTTTGGCTTAATCCAGAAGGCGGTTGCCAGCGTTTTTTTAATACGTCTCTAGCCTCAGATACTTGAGGTGTATCAAACAACGTGGCTCGACGAGTTGTACTATTAGTAGCAACTTCTGTAGGAATATTAGCCCTGTTTGCGCGAGCTTGGCGCAATCTAGAAATTAATGCATCAGTACCACTTGGTGTAGATGTACCTGGTTGTGAGGAAACTGGTTCACGGCCAGCACCTGTACTGGACAAAGGTGAGGTTGGAAGTGATGAGACACCACCGTCTTGGGCAGCCTGTCCGTTGGGGAGATTTTTCCCAGGAACTGCTGCTGTTCGCGTAGCGTCTTTGGAGGAAGTGCCCCGCAGGAGTGAGGCTCCTGTTGGGGTACTGGAAGTGTTATTTGTGCTAGGCAAATTGTTAGGTGTCGAATTTTTTTGAGCCAATGTAGAAGGAAGCTCACTCTTCGACGTTAATGCTGTAGTGTTGGGCTGTGATTTGGGTAAAAGAGCAATTTGTTGCTTTGGTGCTGTGTTTTGTGGAAAGGTTGAAATGCTTGGAGTTTTTGTTGTTCCAGGTAGATTTGTTGTTCCAGATATACTCAGCGGATTTCCTAAAGGTGGTAGAGGTGCTTTGGCGACATTCCCAATACTAGGAGATGTCTGGGGCACAGAAGGAAATGTGGACTTTGCAGACGTTTGGGGCACAGAAGGGAATGTAGAGTTTGCAGATGTTTGAGGTGTAACAGGTACACTAGGCAATGTTTGAGCGATCGATGGAGAAGCTTTGGAATTGGGCACTCCTAAGGTAGATCCAAAGGGTGGGAGTGGCGGTGAAGATAAACTACTACTTGAGGGAGGGAGTGTAGGAACAGCAGTAGATGCGGACAAGTCCTGTGAAGGCGAGGTTTGTAGAGCAATCTTTTGTTGTGCCGAAGTTGGTTTTCTGGCTGTCTGCTGTTGTCTGACACGGTTAGCATATTGCCAAGTTACTGGCGCTAAACCCACAGCTATGACTAGAACTGCTGCAACAGGTGCCCAAGCGGGTATGCCACTCCTCCTTGTAGAACGAGGCGTGAGATTTGGTAGCGCCACGACATCAGCAGAATATTCATCCAAGGCTGTTGCTAAATCGAATAATTGCAGCAGACTCAGTTGAATAACCGGGCCAGATGCTGGATTTGCTAAAGAACCAAGAAACAAATTGTGAGTTAAGTGATCGCTAGGCTTGATTTTTATATCTGCATCTGGTGGGTGAGTAAAGGAGTTTCTCGTGGGAATTTTTTGTGAAGGGGGGTTGTAAAAATTTGTTTGTTCAGTCTCGTCAGATACTACAGTTACGTCCTGTGTTCCTGAAAAGTTTGTTCCTGAGAAATTTGTCCAAAACCTTTCAGGAGACATTTCCAGGAATTCTTGGACGTAACCTGTCACTACTGCACACAAAGTCTCCAGCTGGTCGCTGTCGCCTCTAATTGCGATTCTCTTTTCCTCTGGCAATCGCGGATCATCAAAGCGAAGTTCAAACTGTAGCTGCTTGAGGACGGATTTACCCATCCACTGAGATAAAGCTGAACTCTGCGCTAAGACTTCTAGCGTGCAGGTGGGCGGTGTATACCGACGGATCACAGAATTTGATACAGGCATGGCAGGAACTGCGAGCAGGATATTTTTAATTTTTGATTTTTGATTTTTGATTTTTGATCACAGAATCTCAAATCTCAAATCTAGAATTTGGTTGAACGGTCGATAAGTGCTAGCCACAGACGGCGATGTCCACCAGGGCCACTGTAAAAAAGTAAATCTATAAGCAGTTTCAGTGCCAGGTGGGTTAGTTCATTTGTGGAGATTGTTGCATCTTCCTCCATCCGCTCTTGATAAGTGTTGCAGAAAGCATCAATATAATCTCCAAGTAAAGCAGCCTGATGAGGTTCGCGGTTGTCTTCCGCCATTTGTTCTAAAAGACCAACAGCACGGCGAATTAATTCTTGGTGCTGTTTGGTAAGGTAACAAGTAATCAGAACAAGTGCCCTAGCTTCCTCCACATCAAGTTTTTTTCGTCCTCCTTGACCTTTACGTAGCGGATTTGATTGGCGCAGCCGCCATAACGCTACACGGTCTGGCACTCTTGACTCTAAATTCAGACTAATTGCCGCTTGTAGCATTGCCTCGGAGCCAATGCCAGTCAATGTTTCTAAAGCTAACAGCACTAAGTCCAGCTGAGTTTTGATATTGTCCCAATGAACTGAGTTTGGGGCTGGAAGCTTTATTAAATCCTCCCACTGAGAAGTCGGAGCGGGTGAATCGGCGGCAGAGTGCATAACTTTTAGCATAGGTGATCAGGCTGGTGAGGGCTGTTGCTGTTACCCATTTTGAAACCAGACTCTTAAGGATTAAGGTTGGTTTCCAATCAGTATCAGCCGAAGCCGGGAGCTACAGCTTCTATTACTTTGGTAAACAGCAGAGGTCTTTGTCTTTACTCTATGATGAAAAACTGTTTTGAAAAAAGTATAATCTTAATCAATTGTGCTTTATCTGTCAAACACAAATAACTTTTTTTATTTTTTAGTAACAAGAAATATTGGTATGTAGATCATCGCTAGTATCCAATCGCTGTTCAAAATAGCCCAATTGTTCACTTGTGATTATCTTAGTTATACTATGTACCATAATAAAAACCCGGATTTTTTCAAAAACCGGTGAGACCAGCGCTCTTGGTAGCGTTTCCAACGCCAGAACAAGCGTGTTAGCGTAGCGTCTCCGCTACTGAGAGGGAGAACGCCAGGTACTACAAGTCGGCTGAGCCGCCCAACGCACTGGCTCTCCTCCTAAAGTACTGGCTCCTTTGCAGGCGACGGACGTTCCCGGAGGGGTTTCTCTGTTTCCTGATCTTAGTTTTAACCTATGTAAGCAATTGTCACACCAGTACCGCCATCAGCTTGTTCTGCTGCTTCATAACGGCTGACTCTTGGATGTTGCTTTAAGAAAGCGTGAACTCCTTGCCGTAGCTTACCCGTGCCATGTCCATGAATAATCCATATTGGTCCTGTGGCTTCTGAAATTGCTTTGTCTAAAATGATTTCCGCATCAGGTACTCTACGCCCGCGTATATCTACCGTATTTTTAGACGTGCGAATTGCAGGAGTTTCTGGCAAGGTTGTGATTTTTGGCTCTGGTTTGCTCCTCGTCACCTCCTTGACAACTGGTTCAACTTTTTGACCATCTAAAGATTCTACGTCTTCCAGTTTCACCATCATCTTCATGATTCCAAAGCGGACAGTCAACTGCCTATCCTGATCTGGGGCGGTTAAAACTTCGGCTGTTTGCCCGAGTTTGGGTATACGGATGCGATCGCCCACTTTAGGAACAAATCCCACTTTTGGTTTTGGAGGCTGTTCTGGTATAAATTTGGTTGCTATTTCACCTAAAGCTTTTGTTGCGCTTTGAGCATCTTGTCCTGTTGGTTTACCTTGCTGCAAGCGGCGAATCACTTGAGCTATTTCGCCTTTAGCTTGGGCGATCGCCTGCTGTACTGCTACCTCCTGAGAGACACGTAAAGCACGCTCTCTTTCCTGCAATGCTGTGGCTTTTTCGGATACTTCTTTGTATAAACGTTCTGCTTGCTGCAACAAATCCTGTGCTTGTTCTGCTTTGGTTTCCTGACGGCGGCGTTGCGCTTCCAACCCAGCAATCACCTGATTGACTTCATCCGTTGCTCCTCCCAGTTGCGTTTTCGCACTTTCCACAACTGCTGATTTCAACCCCAGGCGTTGGGCAATTGTTAAGGCGTTAGAACGTCCAGGAATACCCCAAAGTAGACGGTAAGTTGGTGAAAGCGTACTTTCGTCAAATTCTACAGAGGCATTTTCAAATCGCTCATCTTCGTATTTTAGCGCTTTGAGTTCACCAAAGTGAGTGGTTGCAATTGTCAACAGAGCATGGTCTGCGAGATATTGTAGGAGCGATATTGCCAAAGCACTCCCTTCAACGGGGTCTGTTCCTGCACCCACTTCGTCCAGGAGGATTAGGGAAGATGGGATAGTCTTTTCTCCCCCTACTTCCCTAGCTTCCCCTGCTTCCTTCTCCTCGTCTAGCGCTGACAAAATCCGACTAATGCGGCGGATGTGACCAGAAAAAGTCGATAAACTTTGCTGGAGGGATTGTTCATCACCTATATCTGCCAGCACCTTATCAAACCACGGCAATTCCACTGGTTCCCGTGCAGGCACATATAAGCCGACTTTCGCCATCAATGCTGCCAAAGCTAGGGTTTTCAACGTCACAGTTTTTCCGCCAGTATTTGGTCCGGTAATTGTGACTACCCGAATTTGTGGCTGAATCAGCAAATCAACGGGAATTACGGAATGTCCTTGTTCGTGGTAATGCTGCCACTCCAAAAGTGGATGACGTAACTTCCGTAAGGTAATGCTCTCGTTTTCGTCTAGGTTAATGAAGCGTGGGGGATTTGCTTTTAGCCACAAACTATAACGCGCTTTTGCCAATGCCAAGTCCAAGGTAGTAACAATTGCTAACAACTGTTCCAAATCTGGCTTGACAGCCGCGACTTGCTCTGTTAATGTACGACGAATTGCTTCTTCTTCTATTTGCTCTCTTCTGAGCAACTGCCGCAACTGGTTTCCCATTGGGACGATAGAATTCGGTTCCACATACAACGTTGCGCCGCTGGTGGAAGTATCGTGGACAATACCCGGTATGGCGTCTTTTTGAGGCGCTTTCACGGGAATAACAAAGCGATCGCCCCTTTGAGTTATAATCTGTTCTTGGACGGCATTCGCTTTTACCTGTAATATATTTTGCAGTTTTTGGGTGATTTGACTGCGTGATTGCCGTAAGGAAGTGCGAATTTCACCAAGTTTTTGGCTGGCGCGGTCAGTTACTTGACCCCTTTCGTCTATACATCTGTGAATTTCTTGTTCTAATTCTGGATAAGTTCGTAAATCAGTAATTAAATCATTGAGTACTGTTAAATCTGGGTGTTTGTCGATTACACGACGTACATTTCTGGTGCCTGCAAGAGTGGTGGCGATCGCCAGCAATTCATCTCCCTGCAAAATTCCTTGCAGTTCGGCGCGTTCTAGGGAATCACCAATATCTTGGATTCCATCAAACGAAAGCCCCGTACCTAGGCGGTTTTCCAGTTCGTAAATTTCTTTTGTTTGCGCTAACAACTGCTCACTTTGGGATTGCGAGGCAGGAATTTGTAGATGGCGTGCAGCGATAGTCCCCAGCTTTGTTGCCGCGAAGGTAGACAAATGCTGGCACAGGCGTGACCATTCAAGTAATTCTAGAGTTTCAGATTGGATCAAGGACTGCTAATCTGACATGGATTCTGAAATTATTGTAACAATTCTTTTCTCTAAGCGGCTTAACCTTTGCGGCTGAAATTGAGCAACGAACTGGGCTTTCATGCCAGAATGCACAAAAAATGAAGATTGTCAATAAATACTAAATCCCCGCGTCTGTTCACCGCCACCATCGCGCCACATCCACAATCGCATGGGCAATTTCTGCCGTTGCGGCTTCACCACCTAATGCAAAGATAACTGGAAACAATATCTTGATATCTCGCAGCAAGTTAGGGCGCGTGCGAAGAGATAGTTTATGAAGTGTATCTCGCCAGAGGGGAAAAAGTTCAGTAGATGGCATTTGTGACAAACCGGAAGCTAAAGCACTCAAAGCATTGGCACGATAATACTCATGCTGAATTTCCCTGGCAACAGCGAGTGCTTCTGGCAACCGCTCGCTTGGCAGTTTT